>JANMMN010000416.1:0-26502 GCA_031373405.1 Actinomycetes bacterium | reverse complement strand
CCGGGGGTGGTACGCCCCACGGAGAGGGTCGCGGGTCGCGGGCGGATCAATCGGCGCGGCCAGGACCGCGGCCGCGCCGCCGACGCCCTGCGCTCGGCCACCACAGACCGGCTGCGCGCGCGGCTCTCGCTGCCGCGCGTGGCCGAGCTCAGCACCGTGGTGGCGACGACGGCCACGCGCACCGGCCGACCCGCGACCGAGATCGCGGCCCTGCTCACCCCCGGCACGCTCGCGCCGGGCAACGACCCCACCGACGACGCGGGCCTCGTCCGGCTCGCGCACGCGCTCGACACACTGGAGAACGAGGTCCGACGCACATGACCGACATGACTCCCGCGTCCCCAGCGACGGCAGCACTCCAGGCGGCGGTGCCCGAGCCGGCGGTGCCGACCGTGACCGCTGTCCCGGTCGTGGCCGCCGCCCCACCGGCCGGTGACCCCCGAGCGGCGCTCATGGCCGTGCGCGACGAGGTCGCCAAGGCGGTCGTCGGGCAGGACGCCGCCGTCACGGGCCTCGTCATCGCACTGCTGTGCCGCGGGCACGTGCTGCTCGAGGGTGTGCCGGGGACGGCGAAGACGCTGATGATCCGCGCCCTCGCCGCCTCGCTCGACGTCTCGACCACGCGGGTGCAGTTCACGCCGGACCTCATGCCCGGCGACATCACCGGCTCGCTCGTCTACGACACCCGCAGCTCGGAGTTCTCCTTCAAGCCCGGCCCGGTGTTCACCAACCTGCTGCTCGCCGACGAGATCAACCGCACGCCGCCGAAGACCCAGGCCTCGCTGCTCGAGGCGATGGAGGAGCGCCAGGTCAGCGTCGAGGGGCGGCCGCGGCCGCTGCCCGATCCCTTCATGGTCGCCGCGACGCAGAACCCGGTGGAGTACGAGGGCACCTACCCTCTGCCGGAGGCGCAGCTCGACCGCTTCCTGCTCAAGCTCACCGTGCCGTTGCCGGAGCGCGACGCGGAGTTCCAGGTGCTCGCCCGCCACCTCGGCGGCTTCGACCCCCGCGACCTCGCCGGCGCCGGGATCCGACCGGTGGCCGGCGTGGCCGACCTCGAGGCGGCGCGGGCGGGGGTCGCCACCGTGACGGTCGCGCCGGAGGTCGCGGCGTACGTCGTCGACCTGGTGCGGGCGACGCGGACGAGCCCGTCGATCCGCCTCGGGGTGTCACCGCGCGGCGCGATCGCGCTCATCAGCGCTGCCCGCGCGTGGGCCTGGCTCTGCGGGCGTGACTACGTCTCGCCGGACGACGTCAAGGCGCTCGCACGGCCGGCGCTTCGGCACCGGGTCTCGCTGCGCGCCGAGGCCGAGCTCGAGGGCGTCACCGCCGATGCCGTGCTCGAGGGCATCCTCGCCACCGTGCCGACCCCGCGCTGACGGGCGGATCAACCCCCCATGGTCGTGACCGGGCGTGCCGCGCTGCTCGCGCTGCTGCTCACCGTGCCCGTCGCGCTGCTGGCGCGCTCGCTCGCGGCGGTGCTGGTGGTCGACCTCCTGCTCCTCGTGCTGCTGGGGATCGACGCCTGGCTGGCGGGGTCGCCGCGCACGCTGCGCCTGAGCCGGTCCGGTGACACCTCGACCCGCCTCGGCGACCAGGCCAGCGTCACGCTGACCGTGCGCAACACCGGGTCTCGGGCGGTCCGCGGGATCCTGCGCGACGCGTGGGCGCCGACTGCCGGCGTCGCCGTCACCCGGCACCCGATCGACCTCGCGCCGGAGCGGGTCGTCCGGATCGTGTCGGTGCTGCAGCCGGTGCGGCGCGGGGAGCGCCGACCCGACCTCGTCACCGTGCGCTCGGTCGGTCCGCTGCGCCTGGCGGGCAGGCAGGCATCGCACGCGGTGCCGTGGGGCGTGCGGGTGCTGCCGGGCTTCCCGTCGCGCAAGCACCTGCCGTCGCGCCTGGCCAGGCTGCGCGAGCTCGACGGCCGCACGGCCGTCCTCGTCCGCGGCCAGGGCACCGAGTTCGACTCCCTGCGCGAGTACGTCGAGGGCGACGACGTCCGCTCGATCGACTGGCGGGCGACGGCGCGCGCGTCCGACGTCATGGTGCGCACCTGGCGCCCCGAGCGCGACCGGCGCGTGCTGCTCGTCGTCGACACCTCTCGTACGTCCGCGGCGAGGGTCGGCGACGGGACCCGGCTCGACGCCTCCATCGACGCAGCGTTCCTGCTCGGCGCCCTGGCCGGTCGGGCCGGCGACCGGGTTGACCTGCTTGCCTACGACCGCGGGGTGCGGGCCGAGGTCCGCGGCGCGACGGTGACCGAGCTGATGCCCCGGGTCTCCGCCGCCCTCGCCTCGGTCGAGCCGCTGCTGGTCGAGACCGACGCGCACGGGCTGGTCGCCGCGATCAACGCACGCGTGCGCCAGCACGCCCTCGTGGTGCTGCTCACCGCGCTGGAGCCCTCGGCGCTGCGCGAAGGGCTGCTGCCCTACCTCCCGGGCCTCGCGTCCCGGCACACGGTCGTGCTCGCCTCGGTGCGCGACGACCGCCTCGCGACCCTCGTCGCCGGCCGCGGGGACGCCCCCGCCGTCTACGACGCGGCCTCGGCCGCCCAGGCGATCGCGGCACGCGACCGGATGACCGAGGCGGTGCAGCGCTCGGGCGTCGAGGTGATCGACGCCGGCCCGGACGACATCGCCCCCCGCCTCGCCGACCGCTACCTCGCCCTCAAAGCCGCCGGCCGCCTCTGACCCGACTGAAGGGTCCATGAGTTGCATAGGACCGAACCAACGCCACCTTCATCGCCGCGGGCGACCTCGTCCCGAGCCACCGTCGTGAAGGTGGGATCGGTTCGGTCCTATCGAACCTATGGACCCTTCAGTGTGGGTCAGCCGGCGTAGGGGAGGGTGTCGGTCGTGGCGGCTCGGTTGGTCACGTCGCCGATGTCGCCCTCCCGCTCGGCGGCCCGGCCGAATCGCACCACGTAGGCGAGGAAAGCGACCCACACGAGAGCGCCGATCGCGATGCGCGCCCAGGTCGGCAGCGGGGAGGGAGTCACGAACGCCTCGACGACTCCGCTCACGAGCAGCACCACGATGAGGCCGAGCGCGATCGTCAACGTCGAGCGCCCTTCCTCGGCGAGCGCCACCGATCGTGGACGCGGTCCGGGACTGATGATCTGCCAGCCCAGCCGGATCCCCGCTCCCCCCGCCACGAACACGGCGGTGAGCTCGAGCAGCCCGTGCGGCGTGATCAGCCCGAGGAACAGATCGAGCTTTCCGGCGTACGCCATCAGGCCCGCGACGACGCCGATGTTGAGCGTGTTCTGCCACAGGATGAGGATCCCCGGGAGGCACAGCAGCGCGCCCCCGACGAGCGCGAGCGCCGCGACCCACGCGTTGTTGGTCCACACCTGGAACGCGAAGGACCCCGCGGGGTTCGAGGAGTAGTAGTTGGCGAAGTCCTGGTCGACGAGCCGCGCGAGGTCCTCGGGCGTCGCGATCGCGGCGACCACGTCGGGGTTGCTCGCGATCCACGCCGCGATGACGGTCGCGATCCCGAGTGACAGCACGGCGACGCCGATCCACCACCAGCGGGCCCGGTAGACCGCGGCGGGGAACGAGCGGGTCACGAACCGGGATACGTCGCCCCACGACGCGCCACTCGCACCGGTGACCGCGGCGCGGCTCGTGGCCAGCAGCGACGAGAGCCGCCCGACGAGTGCCGGGTCGGGTGCCGAGGACTGCACCATCGACAGGTGCGTCGCCGTGCGCTGGTAGAGGTCGACCAGCTCGTCGGCCTCGGCCCCGGTGAGTCCTCGCCGGCGGGTGGCGAGGTGCTCGAGGCGATCCCACTCCGGGCGGTGCGCCACGAGGAAGGTGTCCAGGTCCATCCGCGTGCCCCCTCGCTCTCGCGCCGACGTACCGGTGAGACTAGTGCCGTGTCCACGCCCACCGGTGACTACACCGCCCTCGTGCCCGTCACGGGCGAGGCGGTGGCGCTCGACCTGCGGCTCGCGCAGTTCCCGAGCCGCACCCTCGCCCTGGCGCTCGACCTGCTGGTGCAGGGAACGGTGCTGCTCGCCTGCGTCTGGCTGGCGGGGGCGGTCGCGAGCCAGACCGACAGCGCCGCCGCGTCAGCGATCCTGCTCGTCGCGGTGGTCTCGGTGGTCGTCGGGCTGCCGACGCTGGTCGAGACCCTCACCCGCGGCCGGTCGCTGGGCAAGCTGGCCGCGGGTCTTCGGGTCGTGCGCGACGACGGTGGGCCTGTGCGCTTCCGGCACTCGTTCGTGCGCGCGCTGTTCATGATCGTGGACTTCTGGATCTCCAGCGGCGCGGTCGGCCTCGTCAGCTCCTTGCTCTCCTCACGCAGCAAGCGGCTCGGTGACCATTTCGCGGGCACCGTCGTCATCCGCGAGCGGGTGCCGTCCGCAGCGGGCATCGCCGCCCACACCAATGCCATGCCACCGGCGCTCGAGGGATGGGCAGCCACGCTCGACCTGACCCGGCTGCCGGACGTCATTGCCCTGCAGGCCCGCTCGTTCCTGACCCGCACCTCCACCCTGGCACCGGCGGTGCGCACCGCGATGAGTCTCCAGCTCGCGGCCGAGGTCTCGGCGTACGTCGCCCCGCCTGCACCGGTCGGGCTCCCCGCCGAGCTCTACCTCCAGTGCGTCCTCACCGAGCGCATGCGCCGCGCAGCCCGGCCGGGACGACGCCGCGCCGAGGAGGGTGCGGCCACGATGCCGACCCCGGCCGTCACACCCGCCCCGCCGTCCCCTCCCGGACCGCCCGCCCCGCCCGCCCCGGCCGACCGGGCGGTCGGCGGGTTCAGCGCGCCGACATGATTTGAGCCCGGGTCCGACCCGCGGATAGCGTGGACGGGTGCGCCCCTCCCCCACCGTCTTGGTGCTCGCCGCGGCAGCCTTCGCGCTGTCCGGGAGCGGCGCGGGGCACTCCGGCGGATCGGAACCCGAGCTGCTGAGGGCCACGCCTGCTGCCGCCGCCGTGCCCGTGAACCCCGCCGCGGTCGGTGCCGCGACCATCCCGGTGGGCCCGGCGGTGCGCGGTGGCCGGTTCGCGGTCGGTGACTCGGTGATGCTCGGCTCCAAGCCCCTGCTGGCCAGGGTGGGATTCTCGGTGGACGCCACGGTGAGCCGCCAGTTCGGGAGCGCAGTCTCGGTCGTCCGCAGGGCCGCGACGACGGGGACGCTGCCACGCAACCTCGTCGTGCACCTCGGGACCAACGGCACCATCACCGCGAGGGACTGCCGTGCGCTCGTCACGGCCGCCGGCACAGCTCGACGCGTGTTCTTCGTCAACGTGCGGGTCCCGCGCTCCTGGGCCACGGGCAACAACGCCACGCTGAGCGGCTGCGACGCCGCGTTCGCGCCCGACCGGGTCATGATCATCGACTGGGCGTCCGCGGCCGCCGCTCACCCGGCCTGGATCGGCACCGACCGGATCCACCCGTCGTCGAGCGGACGCCTGGGGTACGCCGCCCTCATCGACGGTGCCCTCGACCGTCTCGGCCTCTAGCCGCGCATCGTGTCGCGGATGAGCGCTGCGTAGGCCGCGCTCCCGGCACCCTTGGTGTGGATGCCGTCGGCGTAGAACCAGTCGAGCTGACCCTCGGAGTAGGCGTTCCAGTCCGCGACGCGCACGTTGGGGTAGAGCCTCCCGACCACGGTGATCGCCTTGGTCGCCTGCGGCACCCACGAGCGAGGTGCGCGCGGGGTGACGAGCACCACGCGCGACCGGTCCCTGAGCAGATCGAGAATGTCGGCGAGGTCCGCCGACTTCACGGTGCCGTTGGTGCCGGTCGCGATGACCACGACGTCGCCGAGCTTGCCCGCGGCCTTGCGCGCCCGGATCCGGTCGAAGACCTCGCTCGACTGCCGGCTCACACCCGCGTCGACCGTCACGCCCGGGAACTGCACGACGATCGCCTTGCGTGCCGCCAGCATCACCGAGTCGCCGATCGCCGTCGTCGACAACCCGAAGGCGTCAGCGCCGTCGGCGAGCACGACCGGCACGCGAGGGGTGGGCACACCGGAGGGAGCCACCCCGGCGGCCCCGCTCGCCGACGGGAGGGGCACCGGCGTCAGGCTGTCGTCACCGACGGCCGTGACGCCCGCGAGGGCGTCCTCCACGGTCGGCTCCTTCGCCACGCTGAGCCCGACCCCGAGGGCGGCCACGACGGCCACGGCGGTCAGGGTGGCGACCGTGGCACGCCAGGCGACGGCGAGCCGACCGCGCGCCTTCCACGCCGCCCAGCCGCGCCCGATCGCCCCGCGCCGGATCGGCATCTCCACGAACCGGTAGGACAGCTCGGCCGCCGCGAGCGTGAGCGCGAACCGGATGGCCTGCACCAGCCACTCGGGGCCGGCCACGTCGATCCCCGGACGGAGCACCAGGAAGATCGGCCAGTGCCACAGGTAGATGCCGTAGGACCGCTCGCCGAGGTAGGTCAGCGGCTGACGGGCGAGGCCGCGGGCGAACGGGGTGGCCGAGACCCCAGCAGCGGCCACCACCATGGCGGTGACCACGCCCACGACCAGGAAACCTCCGCGGAACAGCGCCGGTGCGGTCGGTCCGACGAGCACGAAGATCGCGACGAGTGCGCCCAGGCCGGCGACGCCGACACCGGTGATGGTCCGGCGTCCGCGATGGGTCAACGTGCCCACCAGCCGGGCCGGTGACCAGAACGTCGCGAGGGCGGCACCGACGAGCAGCGTCATCGCGTGCGTGTCGGTGCCGAAGTAGACCCGACCCGCGTCGGTGGGGTCCGGGACGCCGGTGCGCACCGAGACCACGACCATCGCCACCGTCGAGATCAGGGCACCGGTGACGGCACCGACCTGCACCGCACGCCGACCACCGAGCTTCCAGAGACCGACGACCAGCACGGGCCAGATGAAGTAGAACTGCTCCTCGACGGCGAGCGACCACAGGTGCTGGAGCATCGGCGGACGCCCGGATGCCTCGAAGTACGACGTCTCCTGGACCACGTACCACCAGTTGGTCACGTAGAAGAACGCCGCGACGGAGTCCTCCTTGACCCGCTGGGCGGCGTCCTGCGCGACCGTGGCAGCCAGCAGGGCGGTCGCGATGAGCACCACGAACAGCGCCGGCAGCAGCCGGCGGGCGCGACGCAGGTAGAAGCGGCCGAACCTCAGAGCACCGGAGGCGTCGAGCTCGGCGAGCAGCAGCGAGGTGATGAGGAAACCGGACAGGGTGAAGAAGACATCGACGCCGAGGAACCCGCCGGGGAGCCAGGTGGCGTCGGCGTGGAAGAGCAGGACCGCGACGACCGCGATGGCCCGGACGCCGTCGAGCCCCGGCATGTGCACCCAGGACGCGACGCGCGGACGCGATGCCACGGGGGCATCGACGGCGGTCGAGGTCATGGGCGGTCCAGGCGAGGAGGAAGGGAGCTCCAGCCTACGACGCGCCGGCGCGCGATCGCGTTGCGAGCCAAGGCCGCGCCGGGGCAGGCCGCGGTCACGAGGTGAGCGTGAGGATCCCGATCACGCCCCACAGGTTGTTGAACGCGTGCGCCACGATGCTCGCGCCGACGCGCCCCGTCCGTGCGCGCAGCCACGAGAGCACGAGCCCGATCGTGAGCAGCAGCGGGATCCGCACCGGCTCGAGGTGGATCAAGGTGAACAGCACGGCGGAGAGCACCACGGCGAGCGGTACGGCGGGTAACCCGCGACGCGTCGCCCAGCGGGCGATCGAGGCGAACGCCAGCCCCCTGAAGCAGAGCTCCTCGACGACCGGTGCGCCAACGAGGGCGCAGACGGCGAACACCCAGATCACCCAGCGCGCGACGTCGGCTTCGACGACCGCGTTGCCCGCGGACGACTCGAAGTCACCCGCGACCAGGGTGGTGAGCCAGGCCACGGTGCCCCCGAGGACGAGGCAGGCGAACCCGCCGCCGATCCCCCACCCGAGGTCGGACCACCGCAGGTCGAAGCCGAGGTCGATGCGTGCGCCGTTGCCCTGCAGCCTGGTCGTGAGCCACGGCCAGAGCCCGAAGCCGATCCAGGGCAGCGTGGCGGCACCGAGCAGGATGAGCGCGCCATCACGCGGCGCCCCCACCGCCAGGAACGTGCTGAGCACGACGAGCGGGACGAGCAGCGCCAGCAGGATCGCGATGGCGACATCGGCGAGACCCCAGCGCGGGGCGCGCAGCTCGACGCCGGCGGCCTGGGCCTCGGCGTACGTGGTGGGGGCACCCGGGTAGGGCGCCCCCACCACGGTCGGCTGATCGCTCATCGGCGGTGCGGTCGGGCTCAGTAGCGGTAGTGGTCGGGCTTGAACGGGCCCGCCACGTCGACGCCGAGATACTCGGCCTGCTTCTTCGTCAGCTCGGTGAGACCGACGCCGAGGGCGTCGAGGTGCAGGCGGGCCACCTTCTCGTCGAGGTGCTTGGGCAGCGTGTGGACGCCCGTGGGGTACTGCTCCAGCTTGGTGAACAGCTCGATCTGCGCAAGCACCTGGTTGGTGAAGGAGTTGCTCATCACGAACGACGGGTGGCCCGTCGCGTTGCCCAGGTTGAGCAGGCGGCCCTCGGACAGCACGATGATCGTGTGGCCGTCGGCGAAGGTCCACTCGTCGACCTGGGGCTTGATGACGATGCGCGTCACGTCCGGCAGCGCCGCGAGGCCGGCCATGTCGATCTCGTTGTCGAAGTGGCCGATGTTGCCCAGGATCGCCTGGTGCTTCATCCGCTTCATGTGCTCGACGGTGACGACGTCATAGCAGCCGGTCGCCGTGATGACGATATCGGCCCGCTCGATGACGTCCTCGAGCCGAGCGACCTCGTAGCCGTCCATGGCCGCCTGCAGCGCGTTGATCGGGTCGATCTCGGTGACGATGACGCGCGCACCCTGGCCGCGCAACGACTCGGCCGAGCCCTTGCCCACGTCGCCGTAACCGCAGACCAGCGCGACCTTGCCGCCGATGAGTACGTCGGTGGCACGGTTGATGCCGTCGATGAGCGAGTGGCGGCAGCCGTACTTGTTGTCGAACTTGCTCTTGGTCACCGAGTCGTTGACGTTGATCGCCGGGAAGAGCAGCGCCCCGACCTTGTGCATCTCGTAGAGCCGGTGCACGCCCGTGGTGGTCTCCTCGGTGACGCCCGTGATGCCGGCGGCGATCTCGGTCCACCTCGTGGTCGACTCGGACAACGAGCGGCGCAGGACATCGAGGATCACGGCGTACTCCTCGGAGTCGCTCGCGTCGGCCGACGGGACGGCGCCGGCGAGCTCGAACTCCCGGCCCTTGTGCACGAGCAGGGTGGCGTCGCCGCCGTCGTCGAGGATCATGTTGGGGCCGGCGCCGTCGGGCCAGCGGAGCACCTGCTCGGTGCACCACCAGTACTCCTCGAGCGTCTCGCCCTTCCAGGCATAGACGGGGACGCCCGCGGGTGCCTGCGGAGTGCCGTGCGGGCCGACGGCGATCGCTGCCGCGGCGTGGTCCTGGGTCGAGAAGATGTTGCAGGAGGCCCACCGCACCTCGGCGCCGATCTCGACGAGGGTCTCGATCAGCACCGCGGTCTGCACGGTCATGTGGAGCGAGCCGGTGATGCGGGCACCGGTGAGCGGCTTGCTCGTGCCGTACTCCGCGCGCATCGCCATCAGGCCGGGCATCTCGTGCTCGGCGAGGCGGATCTCGTTGCGACCGAACTCGGCGAGCGAGAGGTCGGCGACCTTGAAGTCAGGGCTGGTCATACGTCGTCTCCTTCGTGCGCCCGGATTCCGGGCGGGGCGCGACGAACGTCACGAGGCCTCGTTGGTTCGCCTGCTGCTCATGCGGGTGCAGGCACCGCTGGGCGGCACCATTGTGGCATCAGGAGGCGGAACTGGGCGAACCCGAACCGGACACCCGGTCGAGGTCGGGCTCGAGGAAGATAAATCGCGCCTCCGGGACCGCCTCCCGGATCCGCCGTTCGGCGCCGTCGATCGCCGCTGCCACCTGGGTCGCGGTGTTGTCGTGGGTCACGGCGATCTTGGCCGCCACCATGATCTCGTCGGGGCCGGTGTGCAACGTGCGCAGGTGGATGACCCGGGTGACCGCGGGCTCGGACTCGAGCGCCGTGCGGATGGCGGCGGTCTGCTCCGGCATCGCACTCTCACCGACCAGCATCGAGGACATCTCGATCGCGAGGAACACCGCGATCACGATGAGCAGGGTGCCGATGGCGAGCGCACCGATGCCGTCCCAGCGTCCGTCTCCCGTCACGGTCGCGAGGCTCACGCCGAGCAGTGCGAAGACCAGCCCGATCAGAGCCCCGGCATCCTCGAGCAGGATGACCGGCAGCTCGGGCTGGCGCGCCTCGCGGACGAACGTCGCCAGCGACTTCGTGCCGCGGCTGCGGTTGGCCTCGCGCAGGGCGGTGCGGAAGGAGAACGACTCGAGCACGATGGCGATGCCCAGGACCACGAACGCCACGCTCGGGCTCGTGAGCTCCTCGGGTTCGCGGAACTTGTGCCAGCCCTCGTAGATGCTGAACAGCCCACCGAGGCAGAACAGCACGATCGAGACGACGAAGGCGTAGACGTAGCGGACCCGGCCGTAGCCGAACTGGTGCTGCTCGTCCGCCTCGCGCCTGGACCGACGACCGCCGACGAGCAGCAGCACCTGGTTGCCCGCGTCGGCGACGGAGTGGATCGCCTCGGAGAGCATCGAGCTCGACCCGGTGACGGCGAACGCGCCGAACTTGGTGACGGCGATGCCGGTGTTGGCCACCAGCGCCGCGACCACGGCCTTGGTGCCGCCTTCGGTGCTCACGCGATCCGGGCCTTCAGCTCGACGATGGGACCGATCGGCGACGGGTCGACGCCGAGCGCGACCGCAGCGTAGACGCTCGCCCAGTCGGCGAGCCCGATGAGCGAGGCGAGGCGTGCGACCGGGGGGCCGTCCTGCGCCACCACGACGTCGACGGCCACGTCGCGCCGCTCCGCGATGTCGCGCGAGACGGCAGCCCGACGCGCGTCCTGAGGGTGCTCGTCGCTGTCGCGCAGCAGCACGAGACGCAGGCGGGCCGGTCCTGCGCCGTCCTCGACCGGGTCGCGGAAGATGTCGTCGGAGCCGACGCCGACGAACGGCCCGTCGAGGGCGACGACCTGGTTGTGGTTGGCCTCGGGCAACGCCCCGACCACCACCGGCAGCTTGGCGTTCTCGTTGAGCTGGCAGGCGAGCCGGTACGCCGCCACCGCACCCAGGGGCGAGGTGCCCCAGACCATCGGCAGCGACGTGGCCAGGGAGACGCCGAGCAGCTTGGCCCGGTTGTCCGCCAGGGGCGCGGCCGGTCCGCACTCCACCGACGTCTGGTCGAGGACGTCGGCCGCGCGCTCGAGCGCCGGGCGCGAGATGTCCGCGAGCCCGAGCGCGTCGGCCACCAGGAGCAGGGGCGTCGCGAGCAGCCAGAGCGCGGCCCGCGGCATCAGCGACCCGGCCTCGACCGGGATGAAGAGGGCACCCGGCGCAGAGACGACGAGCTCGTGCAGCGGCGAGCCGAGAGCACCCACCCCGACGAGCCGGGACCCACGCTTGACCGCCTCGGCAGCGACGGCCAACGTCTCCTCGGTGCCACCGGAGCACGACACGGCGAGCACGAGGTCGAGCGGGCCGACCCACCCGGGCAGGACGTATCCGCGCACGGTCGAGATCGCGACGGGGCAGCGCAGGCCGCACACGGCCGCCAGCACGTCGCCGCTGATGCCGGAGCCGCCCATGCCGGTGACGACCACCGAGCGCGGACGTCCGTCCTCGGCGATCCGGGCGAGCACCTCGGGGCCGGTCGCGGTCAGGGCACGGCGTACCTGCGCGCCCGCGTCTGCGGTGGCGCGCAGCATGTCGCCCGGATCGATCCGGGCGAGCGCAGCGAGATCGTCGAGCACCCGGTCGTCGGCGTAGCGCATCGCACTCACGCCCCGAGGTCGGCGCCGATGCCCCGCGGCCCGGGGGTGGCGTCGTCGAGCAGCATGACGGGGATCCCGTCGCGCACGGGGAAGGTCGTCGCGCACCGGGTGCACTCGATCGCCTCCGCAGGGTCGCCCTGGACCCGGATGGGTGCGTGGTGCTCGCACGGACACGCCAGGACCTCGAGCAGAACCGGATCGAGCGACATCAGATACCCCCGCGGATCAGGCCGAGCGCCTCGTCGCGCACGGACTCCATGAGGGCGGCGTCGGCCCCCTCGACGTTGAGCCGGAGCAGCGGCTCGGTGTTGCTCGGCCGCACGTTGAGCCACCAGCCGGCCCCGGACGCAGTGGCACCAGACACGGTGAGCCCGTCGAGCTCGTCGAGCGCGACCCCCGGCCGATCGCCGTACGCCGCCTCGATCGCCGCGATCACCGCTGCCGGGTCGGCGACGGTCGTGTTGATCTCACCGGAGGCGACGTAGCGGTGGTAGCGCGCCAACAGCCCGGACAACGTCGTGCCCACGGGTGTCTCGCCCAGGGCGGCGAGCACGTGCATCGCCGCGAGCATCCCGGAGTCGGCGCGCCAGAAGTCGCGGAAGTAGAAGTGCCCCGAGTGCTCGCCCCCGAAGACGGCACCGGTCTCGGCCATGCGCGCCTTGATGAACGAGTGACCCACGCGCGTGCGCACCGGAGTGCCGCCGTGCTCGAGCACGATCTCGGGCACCGCCGCACTGCTGATCAGGTTGTAGATGATCGGGGAGCCCGGTGACTTGGCGAGCTCGCGCACCGCGATGAGGGCGGTGAGCGTCGACGGGTCGACGATCCCGCCACGTTCGTCGACGACGAAGCAGCGATCGGCGTCTCCGTCGAAGGCGAGCCCGATATCGGCACCGGCCGAGAGCACCGCCGCCTGCAGGTCGCGCAGGTTGGCGGGGTCGATCGGGTTCGCGTCGTGGTTCGGGAAGGTGCCGTCGAGCTCGAAGAACAGCGGGGTGATCTCGAGAGGGAGGCCGGCGAGCACGGCCGGCACGGTGTGGCCGCCCATGCCGTTGCCCGCGTCGACGACGACCTTGAGCGGGCGGCTGCCGCCCAGCGGCACGAGTCCGTTGAGGTAGGCCGCGTAGTCGGCGAGCAGGTCTCGGTGCGTGATCGTGCCGACCGTGCCGGTCGACGCGGGCACCCCGGCGTCGAACCACTCGGCGAGGAGCTCCTTGATCTCGCGCAGCCCGGTGTCCTGGCCCACGGGTGAGGCGCCGACGCGGCACAGCTTGATGCCGTTGTACTGCGCCGGGTTGTGGCTCGCCGTGAACATCGCGCCGGGCAGGTCGAGCGATCCGGCGGCGTAGTAGAGCTGGTCCGTGGAGGCCAGCCCGATCTCGAGGACGTCGACCCCCTGCGAGATGACCCCGTCGGCGAAGGCGGCGACGAGCTCCGGGCCCGAGGGGCGCATGTCCTGCCCGACGACGACGGTGCCCGGTCCGCCGTCCGCGGTGGAGGCACCGACCACGCGCACGAAGGCCGCGCCCACGAGCCGGGCGATCTGCGGACTGAGGTCGTCCGGGACGACGCCGCGGACGTCGTAGGCCTTGATCAGCCGGTCGAGCAGGGAAGGGTCAAGCACGCTCGCGACCCTACCGGTCCTGCGGACCGTGGCGGCCCGAGCGCCCGTGCGCGACCGCACCCGGAGCGAGGCGGGCCGACGCGTCAGCGGTGGCGCTGAGCCTTGGTCAGGACACGGTCGACCGAGAGCAGGTCCTCGCCGTGCTCCCAGGTGCGGTGCTCGCACTCGAGGCAGCTGGTGAAGTCGACCTGGTCGCCGTCGGTGAGCTCCATCGAGATGCGGGTCACCCGCTCCGAGGCGCACATCCGGCAGGTCGCTCCGGTGCGGGCGCCGGGCTGGGTGAGCGAGCCGAGCGGCGTGGCTGCCGTGGCCTGGGAGTTGCGCGCCATGGGTCGGGGTCCTCTCGGTGGTCCCTGCACGACCGGTCCACCCGGGCGTGCCGTGCCGGTCGGTCCCGCCCACGGGCGCCGGGGAGCGGCGGAAGCCTCCCCCCGGACGGACCAGGCGTCTGGACTGTGATCGGCCCGACTGAGGCAGACCTTAACGACCAGTTCGGGCATTTCGGAAGCATTTCTGGGACAGAAGTGACCAGATGTGTCAGATGTGACCACACCGTGATCCGCGTCGACTACTCAGAGTGAGATCGACGTGTGCGTCCGCGTGACGGACGCGCTCAGTCCTCCGGGTCGGGCAGCACCCGCAGGTGACCGCGGCGGCCGACCTCGTGCGCGGGGACGGTCTCACGCGGCCGCGGGCGGGCGGCCTCACGGACGGCGTCGGCGAGGGCCTCGAGGTCGTCGCTCGAGGGCCGGAGCGCATCCGGGTCGGGCGCCAGCCGCACGACCTCCCAGCCACGGGGGGCGGTCATCCGCACGTTGTGCCACTCGCACAGGTCGTAGCAGTGCGGCTCGGCGTACGTCGCGAGCGGGCCGAGCACGGCGGTCTGGTCGGCGTAGACATAGGTCAGCGTCGCCACGGCAGCACGGGTGCAGGCGGGCTTGGAACAACGACGCACGGGGCTCACGGGATCGACAGTACGGCCGGGCGCCGACACCGCAGCGCATCGGCGCGCCGGACGTCCGGCTCTGCTCTGCGCCCTGCCTGCCCTGCGGGAGTCGGGCAGCGGCCTACGCTCGCAGGCGTGGACCCCACGACCGGGACGGCCGACCCGCGGCGCGTGCGCCGCGACCGGCACGGCCGCGGGGTGAGGGGCCCGCTGGCCCCGACGTCCTCGCCGACCACCGTCTCGCGGGCGGAGCAGTTCGGTGAGCTCGTGGCGGCTGCCGTCGACCGGCTCGAGCCGCGCTGGGGCCGCCACCTCTCGGCCGTCGACATCGAGATCCACGACGCTCCCGACGTCGCCGTGGAGCTCGGTGTCGTGCCGCTCGCGGCCTCGCGCCCCGCGACCCGCTCCGACCCCCCGGTGGTCGTCGTCTACCGCCGCCCGGTCGAGCTGCGGGCACCCGACCGACCCACTCGCGTGGACCTCGTTCGCGACCTCGTGGCCGAACAGCTCGCCGAGATCCTCGGGTTGTCCCCCGGCGACCTCGACCCGGCGTACGACGACCGCAGCGAGGACTGAGCTCAGCGCACGGACGACCCGGGGAAGGAGACCACCGGGGGGACGAGCGTGCTGGTGCGGCTGGGCAGGACCGGGGCCAGCGCGAGCAGCGGGCCGCGTGCGCCCGCCTCGGTGATCTCACGTCCGACCCACAGCGGAGCACCGCTCGTGGGCGTGATGACCAGGATGGAGCTCGCGGTGCTGGTCGTGACCGGGATGGCCACCCGACGGGTCGCCCCGTCCGGCACGACCACGGATGAGGTCCACACCGGGGCGGCGGTGCCCGGAGCGTAGAGCGCGAGCTCGACGCTGCCCTCGCCGGCCGCGGCACTGATCCCGAGCTGGTGCCGCAACGCTCCGCCCGCCAGGCCGACCACGACGCCCGGTGCCACGAGGGCCTGGCCGGCCGCCGTGGCGTCGCGCTCCTTGAGCTGCGCGCCGGTCCCGGTGTCGACCTCGACGCCTGCCACGAGGTCGGCCGTCGAGATCAGCGCGATGCCGACCGGCTGGCCCTCGAGGACGGGCGCGAGGTCGAAGGTGGTGACCCGGCCCGCCTGCAGGTCGACCTGGTCGAGCCCGACCGGCGTGATCGGACCGTCGGCGGTGAGCAGGCGCACCGAGACGGTGGCGTCGACGTCGGGCGCGAGCAGCACAAGCCGGGCCGCCGCCACCGGCGCCGGGACGTCGGCGATCACCAGTCGGGTTCCCGCCTGGGTGACCGGGAGAAGTGCCATGCCCAGCGGGATCAGCCCGTTGGCCGCGGTGTCGAGACCCGCGAACCCGATCCGTCCCGAGCGGGCGAGGACATGCACGGCCGTCACCGTCTGGTTCGGTGCGAGCGTGTCCAGACGCACCTGGCGGCGGGACGAGGGCGCGAGCACGATTCCCGAGCCCGCAGGCGAGGTGACCGGGCCGTCCGGGCCGTAGACGAGCAGGTCGACCTGAGCGGGGCGGTCGTCGTCGTTGACCAGCAGCACCTGGGTGATCCGTCCGACGGTCGAGCCGCCGCCGACGAGCCAGCCTTCGGTGAGCGAGCGCGCGCAGGGGGCAGCCGCGAGACCGCGGGTGCTCCCCTGACCCGACCGCGTGATCTGGTCGGCGCCGAGGCCCGTCGCGTAGGAGCCCGAGGCGCGCGCGAGCAGCGCCGGCGCGGCCTTGCCGGTGATGACCCGGCTCACCGTCGTGCCTGGCTCGGTGATGACCGACGCGGGAGTGGCCGCCGCGCCGGCCGTGAGCTCGGCGAGAGTCGCGACGCCGTCGATGACCGAGGGCAGCGGAGCGATTCCGGCGGCGACCGTGGAGGTGAGCGCCGTCGTGGCCGTGGTGACCGAGCAGACGAGCTCGGTGGAGGCGACCGGGACCTCGGTGGGCAGGGCGCGGACCGGGGCCGCAGGCGTGGCGAGGAGCTGACCCCCACCCACGACGAGCGCGAGGGCCGCGACGGCGACGGCGGTGGTGATGGGCGGACGTCGCAACGTGGGCACGAGGCCGCGTCGAGCCGGCGTCACAGGGGCGCTCATCCCCGCACCTCCGTGCTCGTGTCCTCGGGAGTGGCGTCAGCGGTGTCGTCGGTGTCGGCGTCGTCCACCCGGCGCCGGGACGGCAGCGCGAGCACCGCCACGACGGAGACGAGCGCGGCCTGCAGCCACAGCCAGGAGCGGCGCGAGCTCGCGTCGAACTCGACGGTCACGGCCGTGGCCGCGCTGGGCAGGACCGCCTCCTGGAGCGCCGGGTCGACCTCCCCCGACGTCGTGGAACCGCTGCCCGCCGGGGCGACGAGCGGTGCGGGGCGCCCGGCCGCCGTCAGCACCCAGCGGCTGTCGGCCGCCTCGGCGAGCACCAGTCGACGTCCGTCCGGACCCGCGGCCACGTCGGTGTCGATGCGGGTGACGCTGCGCGGGTCACCGCCCGTCGTGTCGACGGCGACGGACCGGCGTACCTCGACCGCCCCCGTCTCGGCCGGCGTCGCAGCGGCGAGAACCTGGGCGCGGGAGGCGACGCTCACCACCTGCCACACGGCTGCGCCGTCACGGGAGGAGAGCCGGCGCAGCCCGCGCTGGCCGTCGAGTGCCTCGACGAGGGAGTCGCCGCGGCGACCGGCTTCGGAGACGACGACGTAGCGGATCCCGTGGGTCGCGAGCCGGTCGATCTCGTCGGCGCCGATCCCCGCGGCGAGCGCCGCGACGACCCGGTCGAGCTCGACGGAGACCTCGTGCGCGGCCGCGACGTCGAGATCGCCGACCTGCGGCTCCGGCGCCGAGAGCAGGTCGTAGACCACGACACCCGCCGAGGGGCGGCGCAGCACCACCGCACGCGGGCGTTCCGGGCCGCGCATCTCTGCGGCCACGAAGGCCGGCAGGACCTCACGCGTCCCCCGGGTGAGCGGACCGTCGACGCCCGCGACGACCAGCGCGAGCAGGCCGACCGGCGCCATGACCAGCGCCGTGATCACGACCGCGGTGGCCGGCTGGCGCCACCCGAAGTCGCGACCGGCCAGCAGGCGCGGCAACCGGTCGGCCATCAACGCCGCGCACACGATCAGAGCACTCGCCCAGACCACCGTCGCGACCCCGGGCCAGGGGGCGATCGTGGTTCCGAGCGAGGCCGGGGTCACCCGCAGGTGCGTCTCGAGGACGCCGAGCGCGAGAGCGGCCCCGCCGACCACCCAGGCGGCCACGACCGGACGGCGACCACCCGGGATGGCGAGCGCGACGAGCCCGGCGAGGACGAACGCGACACCGAGCCACAACGGCGACGAGCCTGGTCCGCCCGGACGGAGCAACGCGACATCGAGCGCGGTGAGCCTGGCGTCGGTCGGTCCGACGAGCCCGGGCTCGAGCCAGAGCAGCGCCGGCTCGCGCAGCACCCGGAAGCTCCACGGCACGAGGAGTGCGACCGGCAGGAGCACGGTCGCGGCCAGGCGGAGGCGCCCGGGCAGGTCGCGGACCGCCGTGAGGGCGGCCACGAGGGCGTGGACGACCACCAGCAGCCACACGACGGGAGTGAACGACGCGACGACGGCGAGGACCAACGAGGTCCCGAACGCCCGACGCCAGCTCGCGGGTCGCCCCAGCCCGAGCAGCCGGCCGCACGAGCGGGCCAGCACGGGGAGCAGCACGATCGTGGCGGCCGTGCCGAGCCGGCCCCCGGAGACTGCGCCGGTGACCGCCGGGAGGGTCGCGTACGCCGCGGCCGCCCAGACCCGTGCCCACATCGAGTGCACGACACCCCGCATGGCGAGGTAGGAGGAGAGCCCGGCGAGGGGGACGAGCAGGAGCAGCAGCACGTCGAACGCGACCGAGGCCGAGCCGCGCATGAGTGCCGCGAGCATCGAGAGCGGCACCAGCCAGGCCGGAGCGTCGGCTGCCGACCCCGGGCCCACCTGGTGCCAGGCGTTCGTGTAGGCGGTCCACAAGTCGCCGACGCCCTCGGGCGCCGGGAGGAGCGCTCCGCCGAGCAGCACGCCCTCACCCATCAGAGCGCGCGCGCCGACGAGCGCGGAGGCGAGCAGTGCCACCACGAGCAGGGTGCCGGGGCGCCCGAGGAAGTGCCGCAGCCGTGAGGGGCGTCGGTCGTCGGCGTACCAGCCGTCGGGGTCGTCGGGCGTGGAGTCGAGCACCGAACGGGCCGCGTCACCGGCGTCACGGCCGGCCACCAGGTCGGCGACGGACTCGAGCGCGTGCCGCGCCTGCGCACCTCGCGGGGCGAGCATCGTGCGCACCTCCGCCGCCGGGACCGCCCCGGGGCCGGCCGCGGCGGTGGCGATCCGGGCCCGCGAGGCACGCAGCCCGTCGCGGTCACGGACGGCGTCGACGAAGGCACCCCACTCGTCACGCGCCTCGTCGGGTGCCTTGCCGAGCAGCAGGCCGAGCGCCCGCAGCAGCGTGCCGACCAGGAGCCGCACGGTGACGAGGGGACGCGTCGGTCCGGATGCGTGGGCCCGCACGAGGTGGATCGCCGCGGCGCGGTCGAGCCGTCGCGGACGATCCGGGTGCGCAGGCGAACCAGCGTCGACGGGACGCCGGCCGTGGGTCGCAGCCTCGCGGTGGTGCACGACGGCGTCGCTGGTCACGATCACGCGATGCCCGGCCACCTGGGCCCGCCAGCAGAAGTCGACGTCGTCGCGGAACATCGGCAGCGACGGGTCGAAGCCGCCGAGGGCGTCCCAGACCTCACGGCGTACGAGCATGCCCGCGCTGCTCACGGCGAGGACGTCGCGGACGCCGTCGTGCTGTCCCTGGTCGAGCTCGCGATGCTCGAGACCGGTGACCCGGTTGCCGGAGCGGGCGACGGTGACGCCGACCTCCACGAGCAGGGCCTGGTTGGCCCAGCCCCGCAGCTTGGGGCCGAGCAGGTCGGCGCCGCGATGGCGGTCGGCACTGAGCAGCAGTGCGTCGAGCGCGTCCGATGCCGGCGCGGAGTCGTCGTGCAGCAGCCACACCCAGCGCACGTGCTCGGGGTCCGCGTCCTCGACCGTCCCCGAGCCGGTGGCCAGCGCCGCCGCGACCGCGGCGCCGAATGCGGTGTCGCGCGCGACGGTCACGACGCGGTCGACGAGCCCGACGGCGGCGGCCCGACCGAGCAGGTCGGCGGTGGGGTCCGTGCTCCCGGTGTCGACCGTCACGACCCGGTCCGGGCGACGGGTGGAGCGGGACAACGCGGTGAGCACCGACGGGAGCCAGCGCGCACCGTCGTGCGCGACCAGAACGGCAGTCACCCGGTGCGTGCGACGCGGGAGGTCGAGATCGAGGTCGGCAGCCATGTCGTCGTCGACCCGGTCGAGAAAGTCCGGCGGGCGTCCGGCGGCCCCGTCGTCGGACGGGCGCGGGAGCTCGGGCGCAGGGACGTCGGATGGCATGGCCCACGAACCCTATGCGAGGAACGCGGGCGCTCCCACGCAGTGATCCGGGCGCCGGGTCACCCGGTGGGGCTCAGACCGCGGTCTTCTTCAGGCGCCGGCGCTCCCGCTCGGAGAGCCCGCCCCAGATGCCGAACCGCTCATCGTGGTCGAGGGCGTACTCCAAGCACTCGACCCGGACGTCGCAGGTGGTGCAGACCCGCTTGGCCTCGCGGGTCGAGCCGCCCTTCTCGGGGAAGAAGGCCTCAGGGTCGGTCTGTGCGCACAGCGCGCGCTCCTGCCATCCGAGCTCTTCAGCTTCGGTCATCGGCAGGACGGTGACGTTGTTCACCGGGATACCTCCTCGACCCTGGCTCCGTGTGCTCGCGACACGCGGTGCCTGACGTGGTGTCGCCCACATGTGTGTGCGGCACGGGGTGAATTACACGCGTGTAACTGCTCGCCCGTCAACCCCCGCGCAACATTGGTGCCGCCGCGTGACACGCACGCGGATCGCCGCTCAGCGCCCGGTCGGCGCCATCGGCAGCAGCGCGGGCCCGGGTCGCCGGGCCGCGGCGAGCCGTTCCGGGGTGACCTCGCCGTACGTCGTGGTCCGTTGCCGCGCCGGCCGACCGGCCGACGCCGCGAGGCTCTCGAGCTCCTCGACGCTCTTGCGCGAGCCGTGCTGCGAGCCGGCCATCCGGCTGATCGTCTCCTCCATCAGCGTCCCGCCGAGGTCGTTGGCACCGCCGCGGAGCAGGGTGCGGGTGCCGACGGCGCCGAGCTTGACCCACGAGCACTGGACGTTGTCGATCGCGCCGTGCAGGAGCACGCGCGCCATCGCGTGCACCGCCCGGTCGTCCCGTGGGGTGGGACCTGCTCGGGCGACCCCGGCGAGGTACACGGGTGCGTTGTGGTGGATGAACGGCAGCCCGACGAACTCGGTGAAACCTCCGGTGCGCTCCTGGAGCGTGCGCAGCAGCGTGAGGTGCGCGACCCAGTGCGCCGGCGTGTCGACGTGGCCGTACATCATCGTCGAGCTCGACGGGATCCCCAGCTCGTGGGCAGTGGTCACGACCTCGATCCACGAGGCGGTCGGGAGCTTGCCCTTGGTGAGCACCCAGCGCACATCGTCGTCGAGGATCTCCGCCGCGGTGCCGGGGATCGAGTCGAGCCCAGCGGCCTTCGCCTCCGTGAGCCACTCCCGGATCGAGAGGCCCGACCGGGTCGCACCGTTGAGGACCTCCATCGGCGAGAACGCGTGGAGGTGGATCTCGGGGACCCGGGCCTTGACCGCTCGGGCGAGGTCGAAGTACGCCGTCCCCGGGAGGTCCGGGTGGATCCCCCCCTGCATGCAGACCTCGGTGGCACCGACGTCCCACGCCTCGACGACGCGGTCGCCGACCTCGGTCATCGACAGCGTGAACGCGTCGGCGTCGGTGCGCCGCTGCGCGAAGGCGCAGAACCGGCATCCGGTGTAGCAGACGTTGGTGAAGTTGATGTTCCGGTTGACGACGAAGGTCACGTCGTCGCCGACGACGTCTCGGCGGATGTCGTCGGCGATGCGGGTCAGCTCGTCGAGGGCGACGCCGTCGCTGGTCATGAGTGCCAGGGCGAGATCTGAGTGCTCGGGCCGGGCGAGCGAGGCGGGGTCGACGGCGGCGCGGGAGAGCGCAGCCCGCAGGTCGGCGTCGAGCCGGGCGACCGGGGCCGCGGGGGCGGCGCGGGATGCGATGTCGCGGGCGTGGTCGCCGACGGCCTCCCAGTCGCCGTAGACCTCGTCGAAGTCGCTGCGCCGGTCACCCGTGCGGCCTTCCGTGTCGACCGACTCGTGCAGGTCGACCCGCCCGCCCGCGTGCGCAGCCGCGAACGCGTCGTACCCGGGATCACTCTCCTGCCAGGGGATACCGGTCGGCGAACGACCCTCGATGCCGAGCCCGTCGGCATCGGCGAGCGCCGCCACGTGCGGGCGCACGCGGGGGTCGATCCAGGGATCGGGGCGCAGGACGTACTCGGGGTGAGCGGTGAGCCGCTCGCGCAGGACGAACCCGGCAGCAGCGGTGAGCCGAGCGAGCTCGTCGAGCTGCGGCCACGGCCGCTCGGGGTTGACGTGGTCGGGGGTGAGCGGGCTGACACCGCCCCAGTCGTCGACGCCTGCGCGCAGCAGCAGCGCGACCTCGTCGATGTCGGTGAGGTTGGGCGGAGCCTGAAGGCGGCAGCGCGGGCCGAGCAGGATCCGTGCGACCGCGATCGTGGCGAGGTAGTCGTCGAGCGGGAGATCGGCCTCGTCGCGCATGGCGGTGTCGGGCTTGGCGCGGAAGTTCTGGACGATCACCTCCTGCACATGCCCGTACTCGCGGGCCACGTGCCGGATCGCGAGCAGCGACTCGATCCGCTCACGGGGCGTCTCGCCGATGCCGACGAGGATCCCGGTAGTGAACGGCACCGCCTGACGACCGGCGTCGGCGAGCACGCGCAGGCGCACGGCCGGCTCCTTGTCCGGGCTGCCGAAGTGCACGGCGCCCGGCTCGGACCACAACCGCTCGGCGGTGGTCTCGAGCATCATCCCCATGCTCGGGGCGACCGGCTTGAGCCGGCCGAGCTCCTCCCACGACAGCACCCCGGGGTTGAGGTGGGGCAGGAGCCCGGTCTCCTCGAGCACCCGTACGGCCATCGCGCGCAGGTAGGACAGGGTGTCGTCGTACCCGTGCGAGTCGAGCCACTCGCGCGCCGCCGGCCAACGGTCCTCGGGACGCTCACCCAGGGTGAACAGCGCCTCCTTGCAGCCGAGCTCGGCACCCGCTCGCGCGATGTCGAGCACCTCGTCCGGGCTCAGGAACATCCCGTGCCCGCCCTGGTGCAGCGACGCCGGGTCCGTGGCGAACGTGCAGTAGTGGCAGCGGTCGCGGCACAGCCGGGTCAGCGGGATGAACACCTTGCGGCTGTAGGTGACGACGCCGGCACGTCCCGCGCCCTCGAGGCCGCGGTCGCGGATCGCGCCGGCGAGGCCCAGGAGGGTGTCGAGGTCGGCGCCCCGCGCATGCAGCAGGGCGGTGGCCTCGTCGACGTCGATCGCGACACCGCGGGCGACGCGCGTGAGCGCTCGGCTGATCTCGCGCGGAGTCGGCAGCGAGGTCACGAGCCCGAGCGTACGTCGACCCCACGGACCCGGCGCCGCACGGGGTGACAGGATCGGTGCATGCGCATCACCGTGCTCGCCGGGGGCATCGGCGGCGCCCGCTTCACCCGCGGCCTCCTGCACCAGCTCGCGACGTCGGGCACCGAGGCGGAGGTGACCGTGATCGGCAACACCGGTGACGACATCCGCCTGTTCGGACTGCAGATCTGCCCTGACCTCGACACGCTGATGTACACCCTCGGCGGCGGCATCAGCGAGGAGCGCGGCTGGGGCCGCGAGGACGAGACCTTCACGATCAAGGCCGAGCTCGCGGCGTACGCCGTGGAGCCGACGTGGTTCGGGCTCGGCGACCGCGACACGGCGACGCACCTCGTGCGTTCGCAGATGCTCGCCGCCGGCTACCCGCTCTCGGCCGTGACGACCGCGCTCTGCGACCGGTGGCGACCGGGCGTGACGCTGCTGCCGATGAGCGACGACCGGCTCGAGACGCATGTCGTCGTCGACGGTGACGAGCCCGGCACCCGCCGGGCGATCCACTTCCAGGAGTGGTGGATCCGGCACCGCGCCTCGCTCCCCGCGCACGGGTTCGCACTCGTCGGCGTCGACGAGGCAAAGCCCGCTCCCGGTGTGCTGGAGGCGATCCACGACGCCGACGTCGTCCTGCTCCCGCCGTCCAACCCGGTCGTCTCGATCGGCACGATCCTCCAGGTGGCCGGCGTACGCGACATGCTCTGCTCGACCGATGCACCCGTGGTGGGGGTCTCCCCCATCGTCGGGGGCGCTCCCGTTCACGGCATGGCCGACGCGTGCCTCGCCGCGATCGGGGTGGAGACCTCGGCCCTCGCCGTGGGCAGGCACTACGGCGCGCGACGGTCGTCCACCCCGACGGACCCCGACAGGGGCGGGCTGCTCGACGGGTGGTTGGTGCACGACGGGACCGATGCCTCGGCGGTCGACGTCCTGACCCCGCTCGGGATCACCACGCGCGCCGTGCCGCTGCTCATGAGCGACCTCGCCGCCACCGCCGCCATCGCCGCGGCCGCACTGACTCTGGCCGACGAGCTCCGTCGATGACCGGCGGGGTGCTCGTCGTCGTGCCCGTCACCGGGCTCCCCGAGATCACGGCCGGCACCGACCTCGCTGCACTGCTCTCCGACCCGCTCGGAGCACTCGAGTGGCCCGACGGGTCGCGCGGACTGCGCGATGACGACGTGGTCGTGGTGACGAGCAAGATCGTGAGCAAGTCGGAGGGGCGGGTGATCGCGGCAGCCGACCGCGAGCATGCGATCACCTCGGAGACCGTGCGCGTCGTCGCCACCCGCGAGACGCCTCGCGGGCTGACCCGCATCGTCGAGACGTCGCACGGGCTCGTCCTCGCGGCAGCGGGGGTCGACGCCTCCAACACCGAGCCGGGGACGATCGTGCTGCTGCCGGTCGACCCCGACGCGAGCGCCCGGCGTCTGCGGACCGCGATCGCCGCTGCCTGCGGCGTACGCATCGCCGTGGTCGTCACCGACACGCTCGGGCGTCCCTGGCGCGACGGCCTCACCGACGCGGCGATCGGCGCGGCCGGGCTGGTCGTGCTCGACGACCACCGGGGCCGAAGCGACACCCAGGGCAACACGCTGGAGATGACCGTCGTCGCCATTGCCGACGAGATCGCCGCAGCCGCAGACCTGGTCAAGGGCAAGGCATCTGGCGCCCCCGTCGCCGTCGTGCGCGGGCTCGCCGCATTCGTGACCGACTCCGACGGCCCCGGTGCCCGCGCCCTCGTCCGGCGGGCCGAGGACGACCTGTTCCGGCTGGGCACGGCCGAAGCGCTCGAGGCGGGCCGGGACCAGGGGCGACGCGATGCCGTGACGAGGCGACGCACCGTACGCCGCTTCACCGATGAGGACGTCGATGCCGCGGCGGTGCGCCGCGCGGTGGCTGCAGCGATCACGGCGCCGAGCCCGCACCACACGGCTCCGTGGCGGTTCGTCGTGCTGGATGACGACGCGACGCGCACCCGGCTGCTCGATGCGATGGCCGCGCGCTGGGAGAGCGACCTGCGTGCGCTCGACTCCTACGACGACGAGTCGGTCGCCCGTCGGCTGCGTCGCGGGGCTGTGCTTCGCGACGCCCCCGTGATCGTGCTCCCGTTCCTCGAGCTCGAGGGCGCGACGCACGACTACCCCGACGAGCGACGTCGCGGCTTCGAGCGCGATCTCTTCCTCGTCGCCGGCGGGGCGGCGGTGCAGAACCTGCTCGTCGCACTCGCGGCCGAAGGGCTGGGGTCGGCGTGGATCTCCTCGACGGTGTTCTGTCCCGAGGTCGTCCACGAGGTGCTCGGGCTGCCGACCAGCTGGCAGCCGCTGGGTGGTGTAGCCGTTGGGTATCCGGCCGATGCCGCCCCCGAGCGAGCCGCGCGGGACGTCGACGACCACCTGCTGGCACGCTGAGCCTGTGACCGACTCCGACCTCGCTCCCGTTCTGGCTGCCCTCGGCGCGCGTCTCGACCACACCGCCGTGGCGGGGCCGTCGATGGCGCCGCTGATCGCCTTCTACCGCGACACCCTGGGTGGGGAGTTCCGGCACGGGGAGATCTTGCCGATCGGCGCGGTCGTGATCACCCTGTCGTTCGGCGGCTCGAAGCTCGAGCTGATGGCGCCGACACCCGGGTCGACCTTCTTCGACGTGTTCTTCGACGCGACGGGAGGTCGCGGTGGCGTGCACCATCTGACCTTCGCCGTGCCCGACATCGACGCGGCGGTCGCCGCTCTCGACGCGCGTGGCATCGCGACGTTCGGCCTCGTGCACGACGCGCGATGGTCCGAGGTGTTCGTGCACCCGAGGGCCAACGGCGGCGTGCTCGTGCAGCTCGCGCAGATCGGCGACCTGACCGGCGTCGTGTGCAGGGAAGTCGAGACGCTGCTCGCCGCCGCGCTGTGAGCCCTGCGGTGCCGGGCTGTGACGGAGGCACATCCGGAGCACGGTCGTGGGTCGGATCGACCGTGCGCGCACACGCCCGCCTGGATGGCCGCGCTCAACGAGGCCACTCCGGGATCCGCCCTCCGGCTCGGTGTGCTGCTCTCCGCGGCCAACCCAAGGTCCTCCTCCTCGCCGCGGCCGGCGGGATCGTCATCGGTTCGGCCGGCCTGTCGACGACCGAGACCCTGGTGTCGGTCACCGCCTTCACCGCGATCGCCGCCGTCACCGTCGCACTCCCGGTCCTGCTCTTCATCGTGCTCGGCGAACGGATACTGGTGCCACTCGGCCGCACTCGCGACTGGCTCGATGCCAACAACGCCGCCGTGATGGCCGCCGTCATCACCGTGATCGGTGTCCTTCTCGCCTACAAGGGCTACTCGGGACTCTGAGTTGGTACCCGTTCGACTCTGTCCCTCAAGCCGTCACTGAGAGTGCACGCAGATCGCTGAAAGTAGTTGTGGTTGTTGGGGTTTCGGCCCTTCCCACGGTCGGTGCCATGGGCTAGTATTCCTACATGCGTTCGACTTCCTCCTCTGCTCTCGCGTTGGTCCCGGTGTCC
>JANMMN010000356.1:0-4076 GCA_031373405.1 Actinomycetes bacterium | reverse complement strand
TCCACGGCGCCAACCGGCTCGCGTCCAACTCCCTGCTCGAGGGGCTGGTGTTCGCCTCGCGCATCGGTGACGTGCTCGCCGCCGGGCTGCCGGAGCGCCGCGACCCGGTCGACCCGGTCGGGAGTGCGGCCGTCGTCAATGCCGCGTCGCGCCGTTCGCTGCAGGCGGCGATGACGGAGGGCGTCGGTGTGCTGCGCTCGCGCGACTCGATGTCGGCGGCGCTCGGCGTGCTCGATGCAGTGGGCCACACGACGACCGTCGACCCGCACACGCAGGCGTGGGAGACCACCAACCTGCACGCGATCGCGACGGTGCTCGCCGCGAATGCCAAGCGGCGCACGGAGACTCGCGGGTCACACTGGCGCGAGGACTTCCCTGACACCGACGACGACGCGTGGCACGTGCGGCTCGTGTCGGCGCTCGACGTCGACGGCATGCTGGTGACCGAGGCCGAGCAGGTGCCTGCAGGACTGACTCACGAGATCGAGGAGCGGGTATGACGTTGCAGCACGGCACGGTCGCCGCCATCGAGGCGGCCGGGCTGGATCCGGCGTACGTCGAGGCCCTCGTGCGGTCGACGATCGCCGAGGACCTCGACGGTGGTGTCGACGTCACCTCGACGGCGACGGTCCCGGCCGAGCAGCGCTCGACGATGGACCTCGTGGCTCGGGCATCCGGTGTGGTCGCGGGCCTCCCCGTCGCGGCAGCGGTGTTCGACGCCGTGTCGGCTGGCCGTGCGGTCGTCACGCTCGTGCGTGCCGACGGAGACGCGGTGGTGCGCGACGGCGTGCTCCTCACCGTGACCGGCCGCACCCGCGACCTGCTCACTGCCGAGCGCACCGCGCTCAACCTGCTCTGCCACCTCTCCGGCGTCGCGACAGCGACGGCCGCGTGGGCGTCCGCACTGGAGCGCACGACGGCGAAGGTCCGCGACACCCGCAAGACCACACCCGGTCTGCGCGCGCTGGAGAAGTACGCCGTGCGCTGCGGTGGTGGCGTCAACCACCGCATGTCGCTCTCGGACGCCGCGCTCGTCAAGGACAACCACGTCGTCGCCGCGGGGGGCGTGGCGGCAGCGTTCGACGCGGTGCGGGCGATGTGGCCTGGGCTGCTGGTCGAGGTCGAGGTCGACTCGCTCGCCCAGCTCACCGAGGTGCTCGACGCGGGTGCCGACCTCGTGCTGCTCGACAACTTCGGGCCCGACCAGATGCGCCTCGCCGTCGGGATCGCCGCCGAGCACGCGGCGCACAGCGGCGCGCCTCGGGCGCTGCTGGAGGCGTCCGGCGGGCTCACGATCGCGGACGCCGCAGCCGTCGGCGCCACCGGCGTCGACTACGTTGCCGTCGGCGCCCTCACCCACTCCGCACCGGTGCTCGATGTCGGTGCCGACCTCCGCCCGATCTCCACCTGAGCCCCAGCCCGGACGGGACAGCCCGCCGGGACACGCCAAGGAGCCTGCAGATGCTGCTCGCGATCGATGTCGGCAACACCAACACCGTGCTCGGCCTCTTCGACGGTGAGGAGCTCGCGCGCTCCTACCGGGTCAAGACCGACGCCCGGTCGACCGCGGACGAATACCGCCTCACCTTCCGCGGGCTCCTGCGCGACGACCCGGACATCACCGGAGTCGCGCTGTGCTCGACCGTGCCCTCGGTGCTGCGCGAGATGCGCACGATGCTCGAGCGCTACTACACCCACGTGCCGCACGTCATCGTCGAGCCGGGAGCGCGCACCGGCGTACCCGTACTCATGGACAACCCGAAAGAGGTCGGCGCCGACCGGATCGCCAACACCCTTGCGGCACACCACCTCTACGGCGGGCCGTGCATCGTCGTCGACTTCGGTACGTCGACGAACTTCGACGTGGTCTCGGCGAAGGGGGAGTTCCTCGGCGGGGCGCTGGCACCCGGTGTCGAGATCTCGCTGGACGCGCTGGCATCGCGTGCCGCGCAGCTGCGCAAGGTCGAGTTCGTGGCGCCACGCTCGGTGATCGCGAAGAACACGGTCGAGGCGCTGCAGTCCGGGATCCTCTACGGCTTCGCCGGCCAGGTCGACGGCATCGTAACGCGGATGGTCGCCGAGATCGGGGAGGTCACGGCGGTGATCGCGACCGGCGGCCTCGCGCCCGTGGTCATCCCCGAGTCCTCGACCGTCACGGTGCACCGCCCCGACCTCACCCTGCAGGGCCTCCGCCTGGTCTACGACAGGAACACCTGACCGCTTACCCCGGCCTCGGCGGCCGCAGAGGTCGATGCTGTTACCGCCAGCGCACCCGCCGAGCAATGGCCCGCCCCACACGAGAACGCTTGACCCTCTTCCAGGGCCGTCTGGCGTTGCGCAGACTCCGGTCACGCGCGGCCATGGCGGTTTGGACCTTCGGATAGGTCAGGCGACTCGCCGGCGCATCCAGGGACCATGGCGTCGGCGAGGACGCCACGGCGACCCAGGCGAACTGCTGAAGCGTCTTCTCCGTCTGCCGTTTGCCCCCGGCGACAGCCCCGAGAAGGCAGCCTTCGACGAAGCTGCGTGACATGAGCGGAACGAGACCAGCCTGGGCCGAGTCGAAGAGGTCACACAGGCTCTCGAGCCCATCCCCATCCCAGACGCGCGTCGCAGTCGATCGGCCGGTCGTGATGCTGACGAACGGGATATCCGCCCATTCCGGTGCCAGCCGGGCGAGCAGGGCGGAGTGCAGCGAACGCTCAGCCTTCTGATGCGGGGTCAAGGCGAACATGACGGCCACGACGTCGGGCGACAGGAACGGGGTCACCATCGACGGCGAGTAGGCCGATGTCGACCACCGCCTCATTCGCTCAACCAGGTAGATGTAGTCGAGCACCTCGAGCCCAATGAGTCCGACCCCATGGGCTTCGGACATGAGACCTCGGCATCGCGACTCCTGGTCCGCGCGGACCCACTCCGCGACCGCTGGCCCCGGGACAGCGCCCAAGAGGTGGCTGACGATCTCGCGTTGGAGAGCTTCGTCATCGACGGGTCCGACGGTCGGTAGGTGGTTCGGATACCAGTATCCGGTCGCGAGCTCGCCCCCGGCCCCGGTGACAGACACGGGACTTGCCGTCGCGGGGAACCGATCCGACGGCGCGGCTCGCACGCAGTAAGAGGATGGGAACTGAAAATCGTACAGCGACTGCAGCCGTGCCACGCGGGTCGTGAGGCCCACGGCGGTCACATCGGGGGCGGACCCTGAGCGCACCAGTCGGTGATCGAGTCTCTCGCCGCGCAAGTCGTCGAATGCGGCGATGAGTCGCCGTGCGGTCTCCCCTTCCGCGATCGTGTCCTCGTTGGTCACGAATGCGGGACGGGTACCGCCTGCAAGGAAGGCGGCGGCTATCAAGCGCGAGTCCTTCCCGCCTGAAAGCCCTAGGGCCAATCGGTCACCCGCTAACTCCGTCACGCTCACCGCGACGTCTCTCAGCGCTTGCGCGGCGACGTCAACGAGTTCGTCGAGGGCGGGTGGTGAGGCCCGGTATCGATTGATCACCCGCTCGACGGAATTGCTTGGCGTCGAGCTGAAGGCCCAGGTGCCGCTGCCGTCCCGGCGCCCGTCGAGGCGCTCGCCGGGAGACATCAGCCGGACTCCGCGAAAGGGGGAGCTGAGTCCACCGAAGTGCCCAGCGGTGACGTAGGACGACCAGCCGTCCAGGTCGGGATCGCTCGACCCCAGAGCATGGGCCACAGCGCTGGGTCGGTTGCTGATGACGAGGTGCCTGTCGTTCGAGCCCACGAAGAGCCTCGCCATTCCCAGCCAGTCCTGCTGGACGACGACGTGTCTCGACCCCTCGACGCCCATCAGTCCGAATGGCGGCAGGATGTCTGCAAGGTTGTCCCCGTCCGAGATGACCGAACGCGCCAGCGCTGCTGGCCCCCGCACTCCGAGGCGACCGACGGGCATCCCCATGGAGACGGCGTCGATTTCCCCGCTGCGCTCAAACTGTGGCCAGGAGGACCCTGCCGTCGGCGCGTGCCACCAGGTGACGCCCCAGCTGTGGTCCCCGAGGACGTGCCTGTCGAAGGTCGATGGGATCAGCGGCTCAATGCTCGCGAGAGCGCCCGCC
>JANMMN010000352.1:0-1519 GCA_031373405.1 Actinomycetes bacterium | reverse complement strand
AAGACTCCTGGGAGGGGGCCGAGGCTGATGTTCCCGATCTGGTTGAAGCTGTCCGGGAGGGGGGCGATGGCGACGCCGCCGCTGAGTGTGACGACGATCGAGCCGACGCCGAACAGCGTGCCCAAGGTTGCGATGATGGGTGAGATCATGAGCCAGCTGGTCAACAGCCCGTTGACGAGGCCGATGGCCAGGCCGACCAGCAGGGCTCCGGCGAAGGCGAGGGCGACCGAGCCGGTTGAGTCGACCACGTATGCCGCAGCCATGGCGCCGGACAGGAACGAGGCTCCGACCGAGAGGTCGATGCCTCCGGAGATCATGACGAGGGCCTCGAAGCACGCCACGATGATGATGAAGCTCGAGGCTCGGAGGATGTTCGACCACGTGTCCGGGGCCAGGAACAACGTTGTGCGCAGCGACCCGAGGACGACGATGAGCACCATCACGATGAGGACGGGCAAGGCCAGACTCGAGGTCAGCCTGGTGCGCCACGGGAGCGTCGTGGCAGCCCGGGCGACCACGGTGGTGCCGGGGTTGCTTGTCGAGGTCACCGGTGGTTGGCCAGCATCAGAGGTGGTTCGAGTCGCATCGCTCATGACGTGTACTCGCTGACGTCGCTCATCTGGAGGCCGGTGATCAGTGAGATGACTTCCTCGCGCGAGGTGTCCTTGATGGTGCGCACTCCTTGCACGGCTCCCAGGCGCATGACCTGGACGTGATCGGCGTTGTGGAAGACGAACTCGAGGTCGTGGCTGACGATGATGATCGCCTTCCCGCGTGCTCGAAGCTGCTGGAGGATGGTGCCGACCTGCGCGGTCTCGCGGACGCCGAGAGCTGCCGTCGGCTCGTCCAGCAGGAGGATCGGGTTGTTCGCGAGCACGGCACGGGCAATGGCAACGCTCTGGCGCTGGCCGCCCGACAGCTCGCCGATCTGGATGCGCACCGACGGCAGCCGGACACCCAGGTCGCGGAGGGTGTCAGCGGCGCCGTCCCACATGTCTGACTTGCGCTGCATGATGCCCCAGCGCAGCAAGGGTTGACCGAGGTACATGTTCGTGGCGACGTCGAGGGTCTCGACGAGCGCCAGATCCTGGAAGACGGTGGACAGCCCCAGTCGGCCCATCATTCTCGGGTCTGCTTTCACGACCTCCTTGCCATCGACGGCGATGCCTCCCCTGTCGAGGCGGTACACCCCGGACATCGCCTTGACCAGGGTCGACTTGCCGGCCCCGTTGTCTCCCACGATGGCGAGGATCTCCCCCGGGCGGGCCTCCAGGCTCACGTCCTTGAGCGCCGTGACGTGGCCGAACAGCTTCCATGCCCCGGTGACCTGCAGGGCTGGCGCCTGCGCCACGGGCGGTGGGTCCGCCGATGAGACAGCGCTCGCTCCGGTTGGTTCGTTGGCCACGTCTTCCGCTCCTGATATCGGGGTCGCTGCTGGCCGGCTCCGTCGGGGGCGCGCCGGGGCGGGCTACTGGGGCGCCCGCCGGGCCCGCCCCCCCCCCCGCCCCCGTGCGATCAA
>JANMMN010000342.1:0-8869 GCA_031373405.1 Actinomycetes bacterium | reverse complement strand
TGTCCACTCGCCGCTACTCGCTCGGCCTTGAGCCGGTCGGCCGGGTGGTCGAGCACCAAGAACCTCCGACGGTTCTACCGGCAGTTCGGGATCGACAGTGTGTTTCACAGCGTGACGCGCACCCCGCGAACCCACGGCCGGCTGTATCTGGACCTTGAGGAACTCGTAGAGAAGCGCAACAAAATCGCACACGGCCATGCGCAGATCGAGGCTCTCTCCACTGACGTGACCCGGTACGTCGACGCGGTCGTCAGGTTCACCAACTCGGCAGACTTCGTCCTCGGTCGGACTCTCAAGCGCCTCGCGGGTTCGTCGCAAGGTCCCTGGTAGGCCGCGAGGAAATCCGTCCGGTTGGCCCGTCGATGGTGGCAATGATGGTGGCAACGATGGTGGCAACGATGGTGGCAACAATGGTGGCAACCAGCGCGAACTGCTACGGTCATCCACCAACGGGTTCTAAGCGTCGTCGCAGGTCAGCGGCCCAGATCCCGGACGTTGGTGGACGGTTACGAACAAGCAAGAGCCAACTACGGATCAGAAGGTTACGAGTTCGAATCTTGTCGGGCGCACGTTGTTTGAGACAGCAGCACGACCAGGCCGGCCGCACCGACGGGGGCAGGCCGGCCTCGTTGTCTGTGCAGGTCAGAGACGCGACGTGCCGCATCGCCGGTTCGCCGCTGCGGACGTCGTGAGGTAGCAGAGCCAAACCTCGACGTCGGTGTCAACCGGGAGGCAGCAACCGCGCCCGCGGCGGCATCGTCGACACCGGCGTTACAAGGTCGCTCGCGCCACGCGGACACTGAGGTCATCGAGCTCGTCGAGCACGGCACCCGCTCCCCAGATCTGGTTGCGGGTGCGGTCGGTCAAGGGACGTAGGACTCCTGCCTGGTGGAGTCGATCGATGGCGCTGTAGGTGCGGCTGGGCGCGGCACCGAGGAGGCCGATCGCGTCGTCTGCGGACAGGATCGGATGATCCAGCAGGATCGGGAGCAGTCGAGCCGCGGCGCTGTCGCTCCGAAGCGTGCCGGTGAGGGCCGCCCATTCCTGTGGGATCGCCTCAAGACGCTCGGCGGTGACGCGGGACTCGGCAGCCGCGATGCGGGTCGAGAGGGCGAACGAGCTCAGCAGGTGTTCGAGCCTGCCGTCGCGGTAGTCGGTGAGCAGGTCGAAGTAGCGATCCCGGTGGGCGACCAGCGCGGTGGCGAGCGGCACGACGACGTGGGTCGTGACTCCGCGGCGCCGCAGGATCGAGTTGATCAGAGCTCGGCCGATGCGCCCGTTGCCGTCGGTGAAGGGGTGGATGGTCTCGAACTGGGCGTGTGCGATCGCTGCCTGAACGAGGGCAGGCATGTCGTCGCGGTTGGTGAACGTGACCAAGTCACTCATGTACGCCTCCACCGCGTCCGGTGGAGGCGGGACGAAGAGCGCATTCCGTGGCGAGTAGTTGCTGCCGCCGACCCAGTTCTGCATGTCGCGCAAGCGCCCTGCATACGTGTGCTCGTCGGGATCGTCGACCATCAGCGCGGCGTGCGCGTCGGTGATGTGGGACAGCTCGAGGTGAGAGGACGACGTCACGCGATCGATCATGATCGACAGGGCCCAAGTGGCCGCGACCATGGAGACGGCCGAGCTGTTGGTCTTGACACCGTGCAGTGCCCGCGCGAAGTCCTCCAGGCTCGCCTCGACCCGTTCGATCTTCGACGATGCCACCGATTCGGTACGCAGCAGCAGAACGCCCAAGGCGTGCAGAACTGCGCCACTGGAGTTGTCGAGTGCGGTGATCTCCCGGGTCGCCTCCTCCACATCGGCGGCCTGGCTCGCTGTGAGCGGGACGTGGCGGTCGGCAAGCAGCGGCGGGAGGGTGACGACAACCTCGGAGAACGTCCGGTCAGCTCGGGTGCCGCCTCGCACGGTCTGGCGCCATCGCCGGGTTTCGTGGGCCGCCGCTGGCCACCGTTCTGGTTCGCCGTCTCCCTGCGTGGTCATGTCGCTCTCCTCCAAGTGGGAACAAAGTAGCAGTTATTCCCACTTGTGAGCAATAAACCGGAATACCGCTCACCTTGATAAGGGTTAGAGGATCGACGGGCAGGTGACGGGTAGGACCGGGCACGGCGGTGCTGACAGCACCGAGGCGCTCCCGGGGGCCCTCGGGACCGGCTGCGCCTACACCAGTCCGAGGTCGGCGCGCAGGCGGGTGGCGCTCATCTGTCCCGGATCCCCGTCGTCGTCGGGGAAGGAGTCGAGCAGTCGTACGAGGTCGTCGCGGCGGGTGGGGTCGGCCGCTGCCTCGCGCGGGGTGACGCCGCCCAGCGCCGGGATCGACTCGTCGAGCCAGCGCTGCTCGTAGCCGCGGACGTAGTCCTGAAGGGCGGCGGCGAGCTCGGGGTCGCTGGTGGCGTCGCGTGGGTCGACCAGTCTTCCTGCCCCGGAGGGGGCGTGGCCGGACTCGGCGAGATCGTCCACGGTGCGGCGCTGCTGCTCGAGGACCTCGACCTCGGGCCGCGCCGCGCGCAGGGCGTCCAGAAGTGCGCCGAAGCGATCTTCGCTCATCGTGAACAGCACCAGCTCGTCACCGCTGAGGGTCGCCGACGCACGGATGCTCGGGCCACCCGGGGTGTCGACCCGCTCGTGCCAGGTCCTGGTCGTGACGTCGTCGTCGACGCGGACCAGGCGGACGTCGAGCCACGCCGCAACCGCGTCGGGGTCCGGGAGGCGCAGCCGCGCCTCGCAGATCACCAGCTCGCCGCCGTCGGCGTTGAGCATGGTCGGCGGCGCGTGCATGGCCGCGATGAACTCGACCAGCGTCACCGGGTCCGGGTGGCTGTCGAGAAGCGAGACCAGGGAGTCCCGGCGCGCGAGGTCGACGGACTCGATCCCGCCGAAGATGACAATGTCCCGGCCATCAGGCACCAGCCGCATGAGCAGGAGGTCACCGACCTTCATCTGGCGGGTCGCGAGCCGCTCGCTGACCTCGTGCCGGTCGCCGGTGCGGATGTCACGTGCGGTGAACCCGCGGTCGCGTCGTACCGACTCGATCTCGTGCACCGAGCGCTGCACGAGCAGCCACTGCTCGGCCAGGAGGCGCTCGTCGTCGGGCAGCAGCATGCCGCGAGCGGCCACGAAGTCGGCGAACACGCCGCCCTCGAACAGCGTGAGGTCGATGACGACGTCCTCACCGGCCGCCGTGACCAGGCGCCGCTCGTCGCGGTCGCCGGCCCAGGTCTGCGCGACGTCGAGGAGCAGGTTGCGCCCGGGTCCGTCCACCAGGTGCATCCAGGCCTTGTTGTAGAGCCAGCTGGCGCGCGCGGGGAGGTCGAGGCGTTCGCGGCCGCGGTGGCAGGCCTTGTAGCGCCGGCCCGACCCGCACCAGCACGGGTCGTTGCGTCCCAGGTCGCTGCGGTCCGGCGGACGGTTGTCCTCCAGCAGCCTCAGCAACCGGTCGTCGGCGTCGACACCGGCACGGTGCAGCAGGGAGATGCCGCGCTCGACGTCTCCGCGGTCGCTCGCGAACCGGGCCAGGTCCTGCAGGACGGGTGCCCACTGCGGGTCCAGCGAGTACGCCGCCTCCAGGCTCGCCTCGGCGTCGAGCACGCGACCCGCCCGCTCCTGCGCCTTGGCCCGCAGCCACCTCACGGCGGGTCGCGCCTGGCGCGAGACCATCGGCTCGAGCAGCTCCGCGGTGAGCTCCAGTGCCGGCGCGTCGACGACCCGCAGTCCCAAGACCTCCACGGCGGCTACCTCGGCGACCTCGGGCCTGGCGAGTCGGTCCAGTGCGGTGCGGACGGTCGGGCGTCCGCTGGGCCGCGCCGCTCCGGGGGTACGGGGCTCGTCCGTGGCGTCGGCTCCGATGACGGCCTCGACCAGCCCGTGCGAGACGCCACCGGCGTCACCCGAGAGCGTGTCCTGCAAGGCCCTGGTCGTATCCACGAGGTCGGTGAGCACGACCACCGTCTCGGCCCCGTCCCTGTCGAGGCGGTGGACCTCGATGATGCGCTGCACGCGCGCGGCGCCGCGCTGGGCGCGAAGGTCGACGCCGGGAGGGCAGAGGTAGTCGCCCTGGATCGTGAACCCCCTCTGCTCGAGGAGCTCACCGAGCGGCGGCATCGGCTCGGTGAACGACGTCGGTTCCGCATCGATCGCCGAAGCAACGAGCACGTCGATCTCGTGCGCACCGGCCGGTTCGGCGCCAAGCGCGAGGTCGTGGACGAGGTTCCTGACCCGCGCTGCCCGCAGCTCCTCGAACGTGGCCACCTCGCACCGGGAGATTCTGACCACCCCTACGACCACCTCGACGACGACTGTGTCGCCCGCGGCGATGTCGGCTCCGGTGAACCAGCCCGGGGTGAGCAGCCACGCCTCGTCGTCCACCAGGCCGACCGGAACACCCCGCAGCGCAAGCAGCTCGTCGTCGAAGCCGGCCATCGCTGTGCGTAGCTCGGACCCGCCCGCGACGGGGACCGCGTCCCCGGCCAGCGACAGCAGCAGCCTGAGCGGGAGCAGGTCGGGGGTGGGCAGCAGCAGGTCGTGCACGACCTCCGGCTCGGTGACCACGTGGGTGAACACGGCACCGCTCAACAGGGCAGGCGGCCAGAACAGCCGCTCGTCGTTCACCAGCGCTACCACCTGGTGCAGCTCGTCAGCCTCGTCGAAGAGATCCTCGACGTACTCGACCGCCTCGGGACCCAGGCGAAGGCCCTCACCCACCAGCCCGTCGGCCAGCTCCTCGATCGACCGTGGATGATCGGTGAGCAGGCGGATCACCGCGGCGACGAGGACGGGGAGCGGGGACACCGAACGCGAGGCCATGGCCCCGACCGTATGTCCGAGCCGCAGTCACTCCCCCCAGGGGTAGGTGCGAGGGCACGGTGCAGGACCTCGGCAACCCGGAGTCGACCTCGTGCGAGGCGCCATCCCCACGACATGTCGACTGCGCGCTCGCCGCTGCGCGCGGCCTCGCTGGTGTGCAGGACTCGGTACGCCTCCGTCAGGAACCGGGGCGGCGCGGGGCAGCAGCGAGGTAGTCCGCGGTCATGTCGGGGGTCATCAGCTCGAGCATCACCCGGTTCTCGATCCACAGCTCGATGACGTCGTGCGGCCCGCGCGAGCAGCGCTCGGCCCGCCAGCCCTCCCGCTTCCCGACCGCCACGATCTCACCGGCCGTGCGCTGGACGGACACCGTCGCGTGGGTCGCCGTGAAGCCGGTCGACGTCGGCTCGTGGCGGAAGAGCGCCTGCCCGGGGCCATCCGGCGGATACAGCTCGGTCCCGACCGGATACACCTCGATCGCGGTGCCGACCTCGTCGGCCGCCCACGCGATCCACGAGTCGTGGTGAGGACCGAAGCCGGTGAGGACGCCACCGAAGAGCTCGACGAGCACCTCGGCGACGTGGCGCGTGTCGGAGGCAGGGACGGAGATGTGGTGGATCATCGGCACAGCGTGGCAGATGGCGCTGTCGACCGGACCCTGCCAGATCCGGTCGCGCTGCCAGATCCGGTCGTGATGTCATCGGCGTGATCCGTCCGGTGCAGCCGGGCGGCCGGGTGAGGCCTACGCGACGTCCCAGGTGATGCCGAGCAGCTCCTCGCTCAGGCCCCAGAGCCGGGCAGCAGCATCGGTGTCCTGAGCGGCGTCCGAGATCCGGCTCTCGCCCACCGGTCCTCGGCTGTCGCCGAACCGGGTGGGCCCGTAGTAGGCGCCGTTGCGCGCTTCGTCGCCCGCCACGGCCAGGACCTCGGAGAGCGCACCGACGGTGGGTTTGAGCGCCGCCAGGTTGGTCACCTTCCACACCAGACGCAGAATCCCTGTCGGTCCCGTGCTCTGCAGGTGCGTTGCCGAGTAACCGGGGTGTGCCGACACCGCCCTCACGGGGGATCCGACGGCCTCGAGCCGCCGGGCGAGCTCGAGGCCGTACATGAGGTTGGCGAGCTTGCTCTGGGCGTAGGCCGCCGACGGTGAGTAGTCCTGGGAGTACATCGGGTCCGCGAAGTTGATGCCTGGTGCCTGCCGATGCACCAGCGAGCTGACCGGGACGACGCGACCGGCCCGTGCCGTGATCAGGTCGAAGGTGAGGTAGTTGAGCAGGAAGTGACCGAGATGGTTGGTTCCGAGCTGCAGCTCGAATCCGTCGGCCGTCTGCTGCTGGGGTGGCGCCATGATCCCCGCGTTGTTGACGATGCCGTCGAGACCATCGGTGTGCATGCGGACGGCGTCGTTCGCTCGCCGGATCGAGTCGAGACTGGCGAGGTCGAGCGCGACGAGGTGCACCTCACCGGCACCGGGGATCCCGGTCAACGCAGCCGCTGCCACCTCACCTTTCGCGGCCGAACGGCAGCCGATGAACACGTCGGCGTTTGCGCGGCGAAGATGCTGCGCTGCGGCGAAACCGATCCCGGAGTTCCCTCCGGTGATCAGGTATCGCCGTCCGCTGAGGTCGCCGAGCTGCCCGATCTTCCAGTCCGAGATGCGTTCGGTCGTCACCGGGAGTGCTCCTTAGCGATGCTCTGGGCTGCACTCGGCGCAGAGTTCCCCGGTGCAGCGGTGCAGGTGCGGCCAGACCGGTCAACCGCCGATGCGGCCGACCAGGATGCTGGTGACGATGACCGAGGTGATGGTCACGGTGGCGAAGCCGGCGACGATCATCTTCGGCAGGATCTCGTGCTCGATGGCGGCAACCTCCTCGGGCGTCTCTCCGGCGCCGCGCGCGGCTTCCTGGGACAGGATCATCGTGCCGGGGAAGCCGTAGAGCGAGGTGAGCCCGATCGCCACCGACATCGGGATGCTGTAGCCGACGAGCTTTCCCATTGCGGCCGAGAAGAGCCCGATACCGAGGACGCCGAAGGTGAATGCCAGGAGCAGCGGGAAGGCCAGCGCCGAGACGTCGGACGGCTCGATCGTCGCGAGCGGGCCGAAGATCAGGATCATGATCGCGATCATCATGAGACCCAGGGCATCGATGCCGCCCAGCACCGAGGGCTTGAAGACCCCGAGCGTGCGCAACGCGATCCCGAGGATGAGTGCGACGACGAAGGTGTTGAGTACGCCGTTGGTGATGTTGTTGATCCCGATGCTGACCAGGACCGCGATCCCGACCACGAGCAGCGTCCCGGCGGTCGTGGTCAGCGCGGCGGGTAGCCGCGACACCGCGGCCGCTTCGGCGTCCAGCACCTCGACGGGGGTGAGGTTCCCCTCGCGGTACTCGACCTTCAACCTCGCTGCCTCGCGCTTGAGGATGATGGAGGTGAGCGGGAAGCCGATGAGTCCTTGGAGCGCGGCGATCAGCACCGGGAAGATCGCGACGCTCGTCAGACCGACGCCCAGTGCCGCTTCCTGCACCAGGATCACCGAGATCGTGCCGCCGCTGAGCGCGCCCGTTCCGGCGATGACGAAGTCACGCGCCTGTGCGTAACCGTCCTGGGCGGAGCCCGTGATGGCGCCTCCGAAGATGAGGCTCGCGACGAGGAGCGCGACGCCGATCCCGACGACGGTGCTGACGCCGATCAGGAACGTCTTCCACTGCTTCTTGAAGTCCTCGAGGCTGATCATCGTCCCGAGGTGGACGATGATGAATCCGACGACCACGCCGGCCAGGGCGAGCAGCGAGGACGCGGTGAGCAGGTCCTCGGGGAACAAGCCGGTCAGGAACCCGATCAAGAAGATGATCGAGGCGACGAACAGCGAGGACAGCAGCGACTTCGTCTTCTTAGCCACGAAGTCGCTGATGGTCCACACCAGCATGACGACGGTGAAGGCGACGACCGGATTCATCAAGCTCTCCTCGGGGTGGCGGTGGATCAGAGTTAAGCAGAGTCACGTCAGCACGGCTTCCCGGCTGCGACACCGCGGAACGGGCCGCCCGGGCACCTGCCGGCCCGTGGTTCGCCACCCGGCCGCTGTTCCGGAGAGAGTCCGAGCCGAGTCGGCAGCCACCCTGCGAGTGAGAGGGCTGTCGCGAGATCGTGACTCGTCCCGAGCGGCACCAGTGGCACCAGCCTGATCAGCGCTCAGTTGCGCCGACGCACTGCCGTCCTTGCGCCACCGGCACCCGGGCGAATCACCACCGTGGTCACATCATCTGGTGATGTGCGGTCACCACGTCCGTTCCTAACGTCGCTGACATGGCCGGACACCTCGTCGGGCCTCCAGGGACACGGGAGTCCGACATGACCATCACCACCACCGGCCTCACCCGGGCCGCAGGCGTCAGTGCCGCGGCCGCGGGACTGATCTTCATCGCGGTCCAGATCAACCACCCGCCCATGGACGTGGCCTCGGTCGCCACCACCGAGTGGGTGGTGCGCAACTCGGCGAAGGTGGCGATGGGCGCGCTGGCGCTCGTCGGCATCACCGGCATGTACCTGCGCCAGGTCCGTCAGGTCGGCGTGCTCGGGCTCGTCGGCTACCTGCTGTTCGGCGTCGGCTACCTCCTCATGTTTGCCACCGAGGTCGTCTCCGCCTACGTCCTCCCCGGTCTGGTGACCCTGGCGCCGGGCTACGTCAACGACATCCTGGTGGCTGCCGCCGGAGGCACGCCGGTCGGCGACATCGGGGTTGCCGGTTGATCTGGTTCCGTTTGGCAGCATCGAGACGGCCGAGCGCAAGATTGCCTGGCCACCGGCCGGCGATGTGGTGATGGATGTGTTCGGTTTTCGCGAGGCGCTGGTCGGCGTCGCCTGGACACGCTGGTCGCGGTACAGCGAGACGCCGAGGCCGACGAGGGCGATCCCGACCGGGACGGCCATCGGACGGTTGAAGGACTCGGGCAGGACGGCGAGCGATGCGGTCGCGATGGTGCTCACGGCAAGGAGCGCCGCGGCCCACCGGGCCAGGATGCGGGCACGGAACAGGGCAATGCCGAAGATGAGTCCACCG
>JANMMN010000385.1:0-13451 GCA_031373405.1 Actinomycetes bacterium | reverse complement strand
CCCGCTGCGCGGCGCGCGCCCGGCTGCGCTCGCGCTTGTCGCGCTCGGCCGCGGCTGCGGCCTCCCGCTCGGCGCGCCGACGCGCGCGGTCCTTGCTCACCGGATCACGCCCTCACGGCCGGAGCGTCGCAACCCAGTTGGCGAGCACCCGCGCGCCGGCGTCGCCCGACTTCTCCGGGTGGAACTGGGTGGCAGCGAGCGGGCCGTTCTCGACCGCGGCCACGAACGGCTCGCCGTGCGTCGCCCAGGTCACCCGAGGTGCGCGCAGCTTGTCGTTGGTCGGCTCGAGCTCCCACCGGCGCACGGCGTACGAGTGCACGAAGTAGAACCGCTCGTCCTCGGCGCCGGCGAACAGGCGCGAACCGCTCGGCACCTCGACGGTGTTCCACCCCATGTGCGGCACCACGTCGGCCTGCAGCCGGGTGACCAGACCGGGCCACTCGGCGCAGCCGTCGGTCTCCACGCCGTGCTCGACGCCCCCGGCGAAGAGGATCTGCATGCCGACGCAGATCCCCAGCACCGGACGGCCGCCCGCGAGCCGCCGACCGACGATCCGCTCGCCCTTGACGGCGCGCAGGCCGGCCATGCAGGCGGCGTACGCCCCGACGCCCGGCACCACGAGCCCGTCGCACTCGAGCGCCCGGTCCCGATCGGCCGTGACCACCACATCGGCCCCCGCACGCGCGAGTGCGCGCTCGGCCGAGGCGATGTTGCCCGATCCATAGTCGAGCACGACCACGCGGGGGCTCACGCGGATGACCATGCGAGGGCGGCGGCGAAGGCGATCACAGCGGCGACCGCGAGCACGCCGGCACCGAACCAGCGGCGCTGCCGCGCGAAGGCGTAGACGCCGCCGAGCAGCAGTCCGCACGCGAACAGCATGATCGTGGTCACGGGCTACAGCGTGCCCTTGGTGCTCGGCACCCCGATCACGCGCGGGTCGAGCTCGACCGCCGTGCGCAGCGCGCGGGAGAACGCCTTGAACTGCGCCTCGACGACGTGGTGGGCGTTGCGACCCTTGAGCACGTCGACGTGCAACGTCATGCGTGCCTCGGCGACGATCGACTCGAAGATGTGCTTGGTGAGCGTGGTGTCGTAGGTGCCGATCAGCTCGACGATGTCAGGCTCGGTGTGCACGAGGTACGGGCGGCCGGAGAGGTCGACCGCGACCTGGACGAGGGTCTCGTCCAGCGGGACGAGCGAGTCGCCGTAACGACGGATCCCGGTCTTGTCGCCGAGAGCCTCGCGCAGCGCCTGACCCACGGCGAGCGAGGTGTCCTCGACCGTGTGGTGCGCGTCGACCACGAGGTCGCCGTTGGTGCGCACGGTGAGATCGAGGCCACCGTGCTTGCCGAGCTGGGCCAGCATGTGGTCGAAGAACGGCACGCCCGTCTCGACGTCGGCGACACCGGTGCCGTCGATCTCGAGCTCGACGAGCACGTCGCTCTCCTTGGTCGTGCGCTGCACGCGCGCGAACCTGCTCATGCCGTGACCTCCTCCAGCGCGGCGCGGAACGCCGCATTCTCCTCGGGCGTGCCGACGCTCACCCGCAGCCAGCCGTCCGGGCCGGTCTCCCGGATCAGGACGCCTCGGTCCAGCAGACCCTGCCAGACGACGTGCCGGTCGGCGAAACGCCCGAACAGCACGAAGTTCGCGTCGCTCTCCGCCACGTCGTGCCCGCGGCCGCGCAGCCAGGCCTGCAGCGCGTCGCGCTCTGAGCACAGCAGGGCCACCTGTGCCTGCAGCTCGTCGGTGTGCCCGAGGGCCGTGCGAGCGACGGCCTGGGTCACCGCGGAGAGGTGGTAGGGCAGCCGGACGAGCTGGACCGCGTCGACCACGGCGGGCGACGCCGCGAGGTAGCCAAGCCGCGCGCCGGCAAGCGCGAAGGCCTTGCTCATCGTGCGGGTGACGACGAGCCGCGGGTGGTCGGCGAGCAGCGAGAGGGCGCTCGACGTCGAGGCGCGGCGGAACTCGGCGTACGCCTCGTCGACGACCACCATGCCCGGTGCTGCGGCGAGGACGGCGAGGAGCGTGTCGTGCGGCAGCGTCGTGCCCGTGGGGTTGTTGGGCGAGGCCAGCAGGATCACCGACGGCGCATGCTCGGCGATCGCCGCGAGCGCCGCATCGACGTCGACCGCGAAGTCGCTGGCGCGCGGAACGGTGACGTAACGGGTGAAGGTGTCGCGGCAGTAGTCCGGGTACATGGCGTACGTCGGGGCGAAGCCGAGCGCGATCCGGTCGGGACCGCCGAAGGTCTGCAGCAGCTGCAGCATGACCTCGTTGCTCCCGTTGGCAGCCCACACCTGGTCGGCGGAGAGCCCGACACCGGACTCACGGCCGAGATAGGCGGCGAGGTCGGTGCGCAGCGCGCGGGCGTCGCGGTCGGGGTAGCGGTTGAGGGTCCGTGTGGCGTCGGCGACGGCCGCCGCGACGTCGGCGACGAGGGACTCCGACGGCGGGAACGGGTTCTCATTGACGTTGAGCCGCACGGGTACGTCGAGCTGCGGAGCGCCGTAGGGAACCTGGCCCCGCAGGTCGGCACGCACCGGGAGGCCGTCGAGGGAGTGCATCTCAGCCGTCCGTGGGCCGGCGGAAGCGAACCTCGACCGCGGCAGCGTGACCCGGCAGGTCCTCGGCGTTGGCGAGGGCGACGACATGGTGCGCGACGTCGCGCAGGGCCGGCTCGTCGTAGTCGATGATGTGGATGCCGCGCAGGAAGGTCTGGACGGACAGTCCCGAGGAGTGGCAGGCGCAGCCACCGGTGGGGAGCACGTGGTTGGAGCCGGCGGCATAGTCGCCGAGGGACACCGGCGCCCACGGACCGACGAAGATCGCTCCGGCGTTGCGCACCCGGAGCGCGACGGCGCGCGCGTCACGGGTGTGGATCTCGAGGTGCTCGGCGGCGTAGGCGTCGACCACGCGGAGCCCTGCCTCGAGGTCGTCGACGAGGACGATCCCGCTCTGCGGCCCGCGCAACGCCTCGCTGATGCGGTCGCTGTGCTTGGTGGCGGGCACCTGCAGAGCGAGCTCCGCCTCGACCGCTGCGGCGAGCGCCGCGCTGGTGGTGACGAGCACCGAGGCGGCAATGACGTCGTGCTCGGCCTGGCTGATCAGGTCTGCGGCGACGAAGGCGGCATCGGCGGTGTCGTCGGCCAGGATCGCGATCTCGGTCGGTCCGGCCTCGGAGTCGATCCCGATGCGGCCCTTGAGCAGCCGTTTGGCTGCGGTGACGTAGATGTTGCCGGGCCCGGTCACCATGACCGTGGGGCGGCAGTCGTCCGGCCCGGTGCCCGTGCCGTAGGCGAACATCGCAACCGCCTGCGCACCGCCGGCGGCGTACACCTCGTGCACGTCGAGCAGGGCGCACGCAGCGAGGATGGTCGGGTGGGGCAGGCCGCCGTGGTCGCGCTGCGGTGGGCTGGCGACGGCGAACGAGGCGACTCCCGCGATCTGTGCAGGGACGACGTTCATCACCACGGAGCTGGGGTAGACGGCCCGGCCGCCGGGGACGTAGAGGCCGACCCGGTCGACCGGCAGCCAACGCTCGGTCACCGTGCCACCGGGGACGACGTGGGTGCTCACGTCGGTGCGGCGTTGGTCCTCGTGGACGAGGCGCGCCCGCCGGATCGACTCCTCGAGCGCCTCGCGGACGACGGGGTCGAGCGCGGCGAGGGCGGAGTCGAGTGCCTCTTGCGACACCCGCAGCGACGGCGGTCGGATGCCGTCGAGCCGCTCCCCCCACTCCAGCACGGCCTCGGCGCCGCGGTCACGGACGTCCTCGACGATGGGCGTGACGACGGCGAGGACGCTCTCGACGTCGACGGCGGCACGCGGGAGCACGTCGCGCGGGTCGGCGGACGAGCCGCGGAGGTCGAGGCGCCGGATCACCCTCCCAGTCTAGGGAGCAGGCCCACCTCACCTCACCTGGGATGCGGCCCCGGTGCGGATGGGCGAGGCTGACGGCATGGCGGCCAGGGCTGTGGGGGCACGGGCGGTCATCCCGCTGTTCCCGCTCGGCACCGTGCTCGTTCCCGGGCTGGTGCTGCCGCTGCACATCTTCGAGCCGCGCTACCGCGAGCTCGTCGCTGACCTCGGCGGGCTCGCCGAGGACGACAGGGGCTTCGGTGTCGTCGCGATCCGGGAGGGCCGAGAGGTCGGCGCCGACGGCGTCACGGCGCTCTACGACGTCGGCACCATGGCCATGCTGCAGGAGGTCCACCCGTACCCCGACGGCCGCGCCGACATCATGACCCACGGAGACGCACGCTTCCGTCTGCTACGGCTCCTCGATGTCGGGACGCCGTACCTCCGTGGTGAGGTCGAGTGGCTCGGTGAGGACGACGGTGACGGCAGCCCCGACGTGCTCTCGGAGTCGGTCCACCGGCGCTTCGAGGTCTACCGCGCCGCTGTGGCCGGTGCCGGGGCCGTGGAGGCAGTGCACATGCTGATACTCCCCCGCGACCCCCGCGTGCTCTCCTACCTCGTGGCCGCTGCGATGGTTCTCGACCTCCGTGACCGGCAGCGACTTCTCGAGGCCGGTACGACCGTCGACCGGCTGCGCCTGGAGATCGCGCTGCTCGCGCGCGAGACCACGATGATGCGCGAGCTCCCGTCGTTGCCTGCGATCGACCTCGCCCGAACGCCGAGCGGCGTGAACTGACCGAGCCGCCCACGCCCCGCGGCCGGCGTACGCCAGGATCCTCCACGTGGCACCGAAGTCGTCCGCCGGTCGTACGCCGGCCACCGTCGCACTCACGCGTGCGGGCATCGCCTTCACGACGCACGCCTACCAGCACGACCCGGCAGCACCGTCGTACGGGCTGGAGGCGGCCGACGTGCTCGGGCTGCCGCCCCAGCAGGTCTTCAAGACGCTCCTCGCGGACGTCGACGGCACGCTCGTCGTCGGCATCGTGCCGGTGGCGCGCAAGCTCGACCTCAAGTCGCTCGCGGCCGCCGTCGCGGGCAAGAAGGCGACGATGGCCGACCCCGGTGTCGCCGAGCGCACCACCGGGTACGTCGTCGGCGGGATCAGCCCGCTGGGCCAGAAGAAGGCGCTGCGCACCGTCCTCGACGAGTCGGCGCTGCTCCATGACGTGGTCTACGTCAGCGGCGGCAGGCGCGGCTTCGACCTCGGGCTCGCACCGTCGGACCTCGTCGCGCAGACCCGAGCCGTCACTGCGTGCATCGCCCGGGACTGATGGAGCAAGGAGACGTCGCGATCAGGGACGTCGCGATCAGGCGTAGCCGTCCGGCACCGGTCCGAGCACCCGCATGCCGTACCGCTGCGCCATCAGCGTGAGCGCGTCGTCGTCGAGCACCCGGCCTTCGACCGCGGACGTCGCGAGCTCGTCGAAGTAGCCGGTCATCGCGGCCGGGGCGTAGAGGTTGAGCTTGCGGCTTGCGATGCGACCGACCCGAAAACCATGCACCACACCGGCAGGGATGTAGACGAACGAGCCGGCGGGGCACAGGTGCTCGCCGTCCGGGAGATGGATGAGGTACTCACCGGCAAGGACGTAGAACACCTCGGCCGCATCCTCGTGGGTGTGCATCGGAGGCCCGAAACCAACCGGTTCAGTGGCCTCGAGCAGCGAGAAGGCTCCACCGGTGTCGTGCGCCTCGGCCTTGACCGTCATCGAGAAGGCGCCCATCTCAATCCGGCGTCCCTCCCCCGGCAGATGGACGAAGGCGATCGGGCCGCCGAGGACATGCTCGGGGTGCGGCTCAGCCACGGTCGGCGAGGGAGGTTGCTCCGGGGTACCAGCCGGCGGCGGGTGCCGGCGAGTAGGTGGTGACGACGGGGGCATAGGCGGCGAGCACCTGACGGTGTTCCGCTTCGAGGTCATCGGGCGGACGCTGAGGCGGGACGGCGGTCGCGGGCTCGATCGACTCCCAGCCCAGGGCGGTGAGCCGCTGCCCTTCCGCCACGTCGCCGAGCTCGAACACGACCCACGGCGGGGTGTCGTCATGCTCGATCACGCGCAGCGGCGCCGGTGCCGTGACGACCAGGACCGGATCGGGCGCAAGGACGGCGGTGAGGAGCGACGACGGCTCGGGGAGCTCGGGGAGCTCGAGGCGCTCCCAGCCGGCGATGGTCCACCGGTGGCCGTCGACGATGTCGCCGAAGGCGTAGGGCCGGTCGTGGGCCATGAGTCTCACCGTTCCTCGACGTCACCACGTCTGCTCGGCTGGTGCACGGTGCGCCCAGGCTAGCCACGCCCCGCCCCGAGCGGAACGCCCTCGACGAAACCGTGACCGGACGACGGACCCACCGGCCCTTACGGCGTGAGGCCGCCGACGATCGGAGCGATGAGGACCTTGACGATCATCGCGACGGGGTAGACGAGCGCGTAGCCGAGGTTGACCCGCGGGTCGGCGGCCGTGACGTCGTTGGCGTAGGCCAGCACCGCGGGCTGGGTCTGCGTGCCCGCCAGGACACCGCCGAGCGTGGGGCCGTAGGCGCGCATGAGCCGGGCGCCGAGGAGCAGCCCCGCGGCGGTGGCGGAGGTGACCACCGCCCCCACGAGGAGGAGTCGAGGTCCGAGGTCCCCGGCCAGCGCGTCCGCCAGTGCGGCACCGGCGTTGGAGCCTGCCGTCGCGAGGAAGACGAGCATCCCCAGCTGGCCCAGGGTCGAGGACACCGAGTGCGGCAGCGACCACAGCACAGGCCCGGTGCGGCGAAGCCGGCCGACCACGAGGCCGACCAGCAGCGGGCCACCGGCCACACCGAGCGCGACCTCGGCCCCGCCGGGCAGCGGCACGGTGACCAGCCCGGCCAGGAGTCCGAGGCCGAGCCCGAGGAACAGCCCGACCGGGTTGATGTCGGTGGCGCCCCGCTCGGAGTCGCCGAGGTAGGCCGCGATGTCGGTGAGGCGGTCGCGTGGTGCCACGACCCGTACGCGGTCACCGAGCGCCAGCACGAGGTCGTCGGTGGCGAGCAGGTCGATGTCACCGCGGCGCACCCTGGTGGCGGTGGCGCCGAAGCGCGCCGTCAGGTCGAGCTCGCCGAGGGGGCGGCCGGCAACCTTGCGGTTGGACACCGCGATCCGGCGGAAGTCCAGCAGCGAGCGGTCGAGCACGAGCGGGACAGTCGAGGGGTGCCCGAGGTCGGCGACGACCCGCGACACGGTCTCGGCGTCCCCCACCACGGTGAGGATGTCGCCCGGTCGCGGCCGGGTGTCGTGCGCGGGCAGGTCGAGCCGCCCAGGATGGCCGGGCTCGTCCCCGGTCATGAGCCGGGAGAACACCACCAGATCGCCGTAGCGGGCCGCGAGCGACTCGAGATCCGGCAGCCCGTCGACATCGACGCGCACCGTGCCGCGCGTGAGCGCGACCGGCGCGGTGCTCGGATCGGTCACCCCCGCCGGTGCGGTGACCCGGACGGCGATGCCGGTCGCCAGCAGCATGCCGAGCACACCCCCGAGGTACGTGACGGAGTAGCCCACCACCGGCTGCGTCGACTGCAGCTGCTCGAGGCTGGCCGCGAGCGCCGGTGTGTTGGTGAGTGCACCGGCGTACACACCGGCCAGCACCGGGCCCGACAGTCCCACGAGGTGCCCGACGCCGACGGTGATCGCCGCGGCCGCGACGAGCATCGCGAGGACCACCGAGAGGGTGCGACCCCCGGTGCGCAGCGAAGCGAAGAACGACGGTCCGGCGGTCACGCCGATCGTGTAGGCGAACAGGACGAGGCCGAGCGTGCCGAGGATGGCCGGGAGCCGGAGCCGGTCGTCGTACGCCGAGAGCGCCAACGCGAGGAACAGCACGGCCGCGGGACCGAGCGCGAACTTGTGCCACGCCAGCGATCCGAGCGCGCTGCCGGCCGCGAGGAGCAGGCACAGCAGCAGGAGCGGGTTGTCCGCGAGGACGTTCGCGATGGCGGTCATGTCCTCACCACGCTACCGCCGTCGGAGAGCCGCTCCCCCGGAGAACGGAGCCGAGGTGGCCTCGGTCACTGGAGGCAGGACGGGCCGAGCAACGCCTTGAGGTCGGCGTACAGCGACGGGGTCGGCGCGACGCTCAGCCGCGGGTCGAGGCGGACCACGGTGGTCCGGGGGCCGTTCTGCAGCGCCATCCGGACCTCGGTGACGCCGGGATGCGCAGCGAGGATCTCCTTGAACCGCTCGATCACCGGGGGGATGCAGCGCGACGCCGGGATCGTGACGACGACCGGACCTGCCTCGCCGGTCGAGAGGTCGGGGACGGTGACCTCCATCGCGATGAGCTTGGGTGCCTCTTCCTCGCTCTTGTCGAGGCGACCTCTGACCAGCAGCACGGCGTCGGGGACCACGTGCGGACCGATGAGCTGGTAGGTCGCAGGGAAGATCATCACGTCGATCGAGGCCTCGAGGTCCTCGAGCGACGCGATCGCCCAGACATTGCCCTGCTTGGTGACCTTGCGCGCGACGCTCGTGACCAGGCCCCCCACCGTGATCGTGCGACCGTCGGCCACCTCGTCGGTGTGCAGGGCCGACACCGGCACGTCCGACGCCGAGGACAGCACGTGCTCCACCCCGTTGAGGGGATGGTCCGAGACGTAGAGGCCGAGCATCTCGCGCTCGTAGGACAGCCGGGTCGCCTTCTCCCACTCCGCCGTGGGGATCGGCGGCGGCGCCCAGGTGACCGCCTCGGAGTCGTCGTCGAGACCACCGAAGAGGGAGTCCTGGCCGATCGCCTCGTTGCGCTTGATGTCGAGGATCGAATCGATCCGCTGCTCGTGCGCGGAGACCAGTCCCTTGCGGCTGTCCCCCAGCGAGTCGAAGGAACCCGCCTTGATCAGCGACTCGACGACCCGCTTGTTGACGACGCTGATCGGCACCTTCTCGAGGAAGTCGTCGAACCCGCCGAAACGGCCCTTGCTCGTGCGCGCCTCGATCAAGGCGTCGACCACGTTGCCGCCGACGTTGCGCACCGCCGAGAGCCCGAACCGGATGTCGGTGCCACGCGGGGTGAAGTCGAAGTCGGAGTCGTTGACGTCGGGAGGGAGCACCTTGATGCCCATGCGACGGCACTCGTTGAGGTAGACCGCGGACTTGTCCTTGTCGTCCTTGACGCTGGTCAGCAGCCCGGCCATGTACTCCGACGGGTAGTTGGCCTTGAGGTAGGCCGTCCAGAACGACACGAGGCCGTAGCCGGCGGTGTGCGCCTTGTTGAACGCATAGTCGGAGAACGGGACGAGGATCTCCCACAGCCGCTTGATCGCCGCGTCGGAATAGCCGTTGGCGCGCATGCCGTCGCTGAAGGGGACGTACTCCTTGTCGAGGATCTCCTTCTTCTTCTTGCCCATCGCGCGGCGCAGCAGGTCGGCGTTGCCGAGGGAGTAGCCGGCGAGCTTCTGCGCGATCGCCATGACCTGCTCCTGGTAGACGATCAACCCGTAGGTGTCGCCCAGGATCTCGGCCAGCGGCTCCGCGAGCTCGGCGTGGATCGGCTCGACCGGCTTGCGGCCGTTCTTGCGGTCCGCGTAGTCGTTGTGGGCGTTGGCGCCCATCGGGCCCGGGCGGTAGAGCGCCAGGACCGCGGAGATGTCCTCGAAGTTGTCCGGCGACATGGAGCGCAGCAGCGCACGCATCGGACCGCCGTCGAGCTGGAAGACCCCGAGGGTGTCGCCGCGGGAGAGCAGCTCGTAGGTCGGTCCGTCCTCGAGCGGGAGGTCCTCGAGCACCACGGTCTCGCCCCGGTTGGCCGCGATGTTGTGCAAGGAGTCCTCGAGCACGGTGAGGTTGCGCAGGCCGAGGAAGTCCATCTTGAGCAGGCCGAGGGCCTCGCACGCGCCCATGTCGAACTGGGTGATGATGGCGCCGTCCTGGTCGCGCCGCCAGATGGGGATCACGTCGATCAGCGGCTCCGAGCAGAGGATCACCCCGGCCGCGTGCACCCCCGGCTGGCGCTTGAGCCCCTCGAGCCCCTTGGCGGTGTCGACGACCTTGCGTACGTCGGCATCGGTCTCGTAGAGCGTCCGGAACTCGTTGGCCTCGTTGTAGCGCTGGTGCTTGGGGTCGAACATCCCGGCGAGCGGGATGTCCTTGCCCATCACCGCCGGCGGCATCGCCTTGGTGATCCGCTCACCGATCGCGAACGGATAGCCCAGCGCGCGGGCCGAGTCCTTGATGGCCGCCTTCGCCTTGATCGAGCCGTAGGTGATGATCTGCGCGACGCGCTCCTCGCCGTACTTCTCGGTGGCGTAGCGGATCATGTCGCCGCGTCGCCGCTCGTCGAAGTCCATGTCGATGTCGGGCATCGACACGCGCTCGGGGTTGAGGAAGCGCTCGAAGAGCAGCCCGTGCTTGATCGGGTCGAGCTCGGTGATGCCCAGCGCGTAGGCGATGAGCGCGCCGGCCGCGGACCCACGGCCGGGACCGACCCTGATCCCGCTCTCCTTGGCGTAGCGCACGAGGTCAGCGGTGACCAGGAAGTAGCCGGGGAAGCCCATCTCGATGATGACGCCGACCTCGTACGCCGCCTGGGTCCGGTGCGCCTCGGGCACGCCGTCGGGGAACCGTAGGGCGAGGCCGCGCTCGACCTCCTTGATCAGCCACGACTGCTCGTCCTCGCCCGCGGGCACCGGGAAGCGCGGCATGAGGTTGGCACCCTCGTGGAACTCCACGTTGCACCGCTCGGCGATGAGCAGGGTGTTGGTGATGGCCTCCGGCAGCTCGGACCAGACCGCGCGCATCTCCTCCGGCGACTTGAGGTAGAAGTCCCGCGCGTCGAACCTGAACCGCTTGGGGTCGTCCATGGTGGTGCGGGTGCCGATGCAGAGCAGCACGTCGTGCGAGGCCGCGTCGCCGGGGTAGACGTAGTGCAGGTCGTTCGTCGCGACCAGCGGGATCTCGAGGCTGCGGGCGATCCGCAGCAGGTCGTCGCGGTGCCGGCGCTCGATGCCGAGGCCGTGGTCCATCAGCTCGCAGAAGTAGTTGTCCTTGCCGAGGATGTCGCGGTAGTCGGCTGCGGCCGCGAGTGCACGGTCGTAGTTGCCCGCCTGCAGCCAGCGGTTGACCTCACCGGACGGGCAGCCGGTCGTGGCGATGATCCCCGTGCCGTAGGTCTGGAGCAGGTCACGGTCCATCCGAGGCTTGCGGTAGAAGCCCTCGAGGCTCGACAGGCTGGAGAGCCGGAACAGGTTGTGCAGGCCTTCGGTGGTCTCGGCCCACATCGTCATGTGGGTGTATGCCTGACGGCCCTTGCCGGTGCTCTCGCCGTCCTCGCCCGTGCCCTCGTCGTACCCGCCGCCGAAGTCGAACGGGGAGCGCTCGAACCGGCCCTGCGGGGCGTAGTAGCCCTCGATGCCGATGATCGGCTTGACGCCCGCGGCCTTGCCACGCTTGTAGAAGTCGTAGGCGCCGTAGACGTTGCCATGGTCGGACATCGCCAGGGCGGGCATGCCCATCCGCGCAGCCTCGGTGAACAGGTCACCGAGGCGGGCGGCGCCGTCGAGCATGGAGTACTCGGTGTGCACGTGCAGGTGCACGAACGAGTCGCTCGTCACGGCGGATGTCCTCCCCGGTCTCGCTCGGTCGACCACTCCGCTGGCCACGTGGACCAGGCCCGCCGGGACGACGGGACGACGCCCGAGTCACCGGGGGAAGTCGGCGGATCGGGAGAGGCTCACCCTAACCCCAGCGAGGGGCGTTGCCCGCCCCGGTCCGAGCCGGTCGCAGGTCGCTCGGCGTGTCGGTGATCGTGCGGCGCGGCCGGGGAGGCGAGGTTCGCTGCGGGCCGGTCAGCGCGTGATGAAGTCGACGGTGGACCGGGCGGCGTCCATCGAGGCGAAGCCCGTCAGGAGGAGCACTCCGCCGTCGAGCTGCTCGGTCACGGCGGGCGCGACGAGCACCGTGCCACGGCTGACGATCGCCAGCCGAGACTGCGGTGGCGCCTTGAAGGAGCTCTCGAGGGTCACGTTGGACAGGGCTGCCTTGCCCATGGCGTCGACCTTGACCGCGACGACGACCCCGGTGGCGGAGTAGAGCGGTTCGATGCTCGTCACCCGCGGGCCGGTGAGCGCGGCCGGGCCCAGCGAGTAGCGCGCCCGACGGTCCGTCGAGCACAAGGATGCTGCGTCCTTGGGCGGTGGCGTGCTGGCTGCGACCGGGCAGCTCGCCGGGTCGGCGGCGCTCACGTCGAGCACGGGTCGCAGCTGCAGGTCGAGCTCGGGTGCCGGCGACTCCGAGGAGATCGGCTCGACCGGTGCAACGGTGGTGGCGCTCGTGGTGGAGACCGAGCAGCCCGAGACCAGGAGTGCCGTGGCGGCCACCCCGACCGCCAGGGCCCGCGTGCCGCTGACCCGTCGCGTCATGCGACCAGTGTGCCCCGTGTGCCCCGGCGTACCGACGTCAGACCTCCACCAGCGCGTCGAGCTCGGCGTACGTCGCGTCGTCGAGGACCACCTCGTCCGAGGCGCAGTTCTCCTCGAGGTGCGTCAGCGACTTGGTGCCCGGGATCGGCAGCATGACCGACGATCGAGCCAGCAACCAGGCCAGGGCGAGCTGGGCGGGGGTGTGCCCGGTGCGCTCGGCGACCGCAGCGATCGGACCACCCGGGGCGGCGAGCTCGCCGGTCGCCACCGGGAACCAGGGGATGAACCCGATGCCCTCGATGGTGCAGTGCTCCAGCAGCGCCTCGCTCTGCCGGTTGGCCACGTTGTAGAGGTTCTGCACGCTGACGATCGGGACGATCCGCTGGGCCGCGCGCAGCTCGTCCACCGTGACCTCCGAGAGCCCGACGTGGCGGACCTTGCCCTCCCGCTGCAGGTCGACGAAGACACCCAGCTGGTCCTCGAGCGGAACCGTCGGGTCGATCCGGTGCAGCTGGTAGAGGTCGATCGTCTCCACGCCGAGGCGGCGAAGTGACATCTCGGCGCACTGGCGCAGGTAGGCGGGCTGGCAGACGACCCGCCACTGCCCTGGTCCCTGTCGGGTGAAGCCCGCCTTCGTGGCGATGCGCACGTGGTCGTAGGGGTGCAACGCCTCGCGGATGAGGTCCTCGGAGACGAACGGGCCGTAGCTGTCCGCGGTGTCGATGAAGTCGACACCGAGCTCCACCGCGCGGCGCAGCACCGCGATCGCACCGTCGCGGTCGACCGGGTCCCCCCAGACCCCTGGCCCGGTGATCTGCATGGCGCCGTACCCGAGCCGACGAACGGGCAGGTCGCCGCCGAGCGAGAAAGATCCGGAGGCACGCACCGGAGGGGCCGAAGGTGCAGTCATCCCCCCATCCAACCCGACAACCGACCTCCCAGCACCTGAACTGAAGGGTCCATGAGTTCGATAGGACCGAACCGCGCCCACCTTCATCCCACGAGGCAGGTGGCGGCGGATCAGCCCACCGGTTCGGGGGTGACAGTCAGCGTCTGGATCCGCGGCGTGAGCTCCGGCGTGAGCAGCACCTCGAGCACGGCCGCACCGCCGGGACCAGTGACCCGCCACCGCGCGCGGGCGGGTGAGAGCGAGGCG
>JANMMN010000331.1:0-5620 GCA_031373405.1 Actinomycetes bacterium | reverse complement strand
TGGGCCTGGACGTTGAGCCCGACGGCGGCACCGATGCTGTTGTCACTCTCGAGGTCGGAGCTCAGGCCGATGGCACGGGCGTTCGCGTCGGTCTCGTTGAGGGCGCGGACGTTGACCGCACCGCTGAGGGCGTGGACCACGAGGTCGTGGCGGACCGTCGCCGAGGTGGTCGTCTCGACCCAGTTGAGCGCGATGGCCGCCGCGACACCGGTACCGCCGCCGCTCTCCCCCGACTGACTGCTCGACTCACTGTTGGCAGTGCTCGTGCTGTCCGCGGACTTCGGCGTGTTGTTGGCGTCGGTCTTGCCCGCCGTGTTGGGGTTGTCCTTGACCTGGCTGTCGGACTTGTCGTCCGAGCTCGAGTCGCTGTCACTACTGCCCTTGGCGCTGGCGAAGGCGGTGGCTCCCGCCTTGGTCTCGCTCGCGGCGCGCACCTCGACCGAGGACGCGGTGAGCGACCGGTCGAGGGCGGCGACGTTGCTCCAGTCCAGGACCACGTTGATCGCGACGATCGCTCCGACCGCGACGTCGCTGCTTGCTGCCTCGGCCTTCCCGTCCGTCTCGATGTCCGAGCTGTGTTCGGCAGCGACGGTGGCCGCACCTGTCACGGTGAGTGCCGGTCCGGTACCGACCCGGGCGAGCACGCGCTCGTGGTTGACCAGGGCTAGCGCCACAGCGGGCGTGATCGCCGGGTCGTCGCTGCCTGTGCTCGCCCCGGCCTCGACCGTGGTGACCACCTGGCGGTACCAGGACGCCTCGACGGTCAGGTCGTGTCCGCCGACGAGGGTCACGCCGTCCTCGACCTCGGAGCGCACGACGTTCTTCACCGAGTCGCTCATGATGTTGAGCGCGACGGCCGCTCCGACGCCGACGGCGTCCCCGACCTCCGCCTTGCCCGACGCCGACGAGACGTCCCTCTCGTTGCTCCGGCTGCGCAGGATCACGTCGCCCGTCGAGGTCAGCGATGCGCCGCTCGCCACGACGGCCTCGGTGCGCCCGTACAGCAGGTTGAGCGTGAGCGCACCCGCCACCCCGACAGAGCTGGGGTCGCCGGACGCGCCGGCCTCGGCCTGGGCGGTGATCTCATGCTCGGTGAGACGGAAGATCTGGTCGACCCCGGGTGATGCCGGCAGCGCGCTGCCGTGGCCGAAAGGCCCGCCCACGGCGGTCCAGGCGTGCCCGGTGGTGCTGAACTTGTAGACGCCGGCAGCGTGGACTCCGTCGCCATCCGTCAGCTCGTAGTAGGCCTTGTCCTTCGGGCCCTCGGTCGGGAGCTTGGCGCCCGAGTCGGAGCCGCGGTACGCCCAGGCCGAGCCCGTCCACTGATAGAGGCTTCCGGCGGGGTGCCCGTCCTTCGGCACGGTCAGCACGAAGAACTTGTCCGCGGCGGGTGAGCCGGGGAACGCAGCGCCCTGGTCCGGCGAGGTGCCAAGCGGTGCCTGCGCGGTCCAGCTGCCGCTCCCGCTGCCGTCGTACTTGTAGACGCCCTTGAGGTGGATGCCGTCCGTCGCGGTGAGCACGACGTAGTCACCTGCCGCCGGGCCGGGGAGGTCCTTGCCGCGCTCGATGACCTCCCACTCGGACCCGGTCCAGTGGCGCAGCACGTCGTGGTTGGCGGCATCGGGGACGTCGGTCATCCCAGCCGTCGCGGCGAGACCAGCCGCGGTGATCGTCGAGGCGCCGACGAGCGCCTGGTTGGTGATGTCGACCGAGTTGACGCCGACCCCCACGCCGATACCGGCGCTCGCCTTGGCGGTCGTGTCGCCCTTGCCGTGCGCGAACGCATCGGTGTTGGCCGAGGCCGCGAGGGTCAGCACCCCACCTGCGCTGATGACGAGCCCGGATGCGAGGGACGCCCTGCTCACCGTGGTCACGACGTTGACGGCGAACGCCGCCGCGAGCGAGAGCGACGCATCGTCGTTGCCGCCGCTGTTCTCGCCGTCCGCCGAGCCGTTCTTGGGGGTCTCCGTCTTGCCGGAGTCCTTGCCCTCGGCGTTGTTGTCCTTCTGCGTCTTGTTGGCGTTGTCGAGGTTCTTGTCGGCCTTGTCGTTGGAGCTGTCGCCGCTGCCGTCGCTCTTTGCACCCTCGGCGGCGGCCTGGGCCTCAGTCGTCGTGCGGGAGGCTCCGGAGGCCGTCAGCGTGATGGCCCCGCCGGAGGTGACGCTGCGGGCGAGGCTCGCCTGGGCCGTCGCGTTCACGACTGCGAGTCCGAGCGAGAAGCCGATGCCGGCCGTGCTTCCGACGCCGGTGTCGCCCTTCGCCGTGGTGGTGACATCGCTGGTCTGGGAGGCCGTGAGGGAGACCGCGCCGGTCGCCGTGGTCGCCGGGCCGACACCGAGAGTGGCGGTGGCCGAGGTGTTCGCGATCGAGACCGCTACGGACGGCGTGATGGTGACGTTGCTGCCACTCGCGCCGGCGTCGGACTCGGTCGTCAGCACATCGGTGCTCGTCGCCGAGAGGGTGAGGTTGCGGGCGTGGGTGATCGGTGGCCCACGTCCGAGTGCGAACTCGGGGTCGATGCCGGCGAGGGCGTCGTCGTTCACCAGGTTGAGCGAGATCGAGGCACCGATCCCGAGGGTGCCCGTGCCGTCCTGAGCAGCCTTCGAGGTGGTCGTGCTCGTGAGCCGGGAGCTCGCCGTGAGCACCACGTCGCCCGTGCCGGACACGCTGCCGCCGCCCACGGGGGCGGGCCACCCGCCGGGCTGGCTGTGGATCGCGGCGATCGTCTTGATGTTGACCAGGTCGAGCGCGAAGGAGCCGGCGACCCCGACCTTCCCGGATCCTGTGGCGCCGGAGATCGCCGAGGCGCTCACGTCGTGGGTGGTGTCGGTGCCGCCGCTCAGCGGGTTCATGACCGCGCTCAGCGTGATCCCGGTGGCCGAGCTCGCGGTCGCACCCGCGCGGATGCTCGCCTCGGTCGTGATGTTCACGAGGTTGACGGCAACCGCGGCCCCGATGGTCGCGCCCGTGCCCTTCGAGGCCGTGCCGTTGGCGATCGACTTCGCGTCGGTGTTGTTGGACGCGGTGAACGTGATCGTCCCGGTTGTCGCGGTCGCGGTCACCCCGGGCAGCAGGAACGCGGTCACGACCGAGTCGACGACGTTGAACACGATGGCCGCGGCCACGGACACCTGGGTGCCACTGCTGTCCTTGGCTTCTGGCGTCGAGGGCTTCGTGGCGCCGGCGCCGCCCGACTTCTCGTCTGCCTTGCCGACGTTGGCGTCGCCCTTGTCGTTCGCGGTCGAACTGTCGTCGTCCTCGCCCGCGGCGCCCGCCGCACTGGCGGTGGCTTCGGTGTCGGTGCTGCTGGCCCCGACAGCCTGGAACGCGATCGAGGTGGCCGTCGCGTCGCGTCCGAGGGACGCATCGACCCTGTGTCCGGCGAGGGTCAGCCCGAGGGAGGCGCCGATCGCGAGCGTTGCCCCGGAGCCGGCCGTCGTGGACCCGGTCGCCTTGGTGAGGACCGTAGCCGACTGCTCGGCCTTGCTGTCGAGCTTGCCGACGAGCAGCAGGGCAGGTCCCCCAGCGACGGTGGCAGTCGTGGTGACGTTGTCGAGGGCGATCGCACCGACGGCGGTGAAGACGGCCGACGAGCCGCCGCTAGCTCCTCCGGTCGCGTCAGCCGTGCTGGAGCTGGTCCCCGTGGCGCGCAGCGTCAGGTCCTTCGTCGTAGCGCCTGCGAGCCCGGCACTCGATGCGAGACCTGCTCGGGTCGTGTCATTGACGACGTTGAACACGATCGAAGCACCGACACCCACGGACCCCGTGCCGTCGGTGTCAGCCTTGGCGGTGGAGGACGACGTGGTGTCGGACAGCGCGTCGAGGGTGAGGTCGCCGGTGACGGTCGGGTTGGTCGGTCGTACCTCGGCGAGCGTCGTCAGCGTGAGGACGGTGACCACGAGCGAACCCGCGAGGGACAAGCCGCTGCTGGCGCGTCCACCCGACGTCGCAGTCGAGATGATGGCGTTGGAGCCGGACCCTGGGGCGCGAGCTTCGACCGTGATGCCGGACCCGGTGGCGTGAGCCGTACCCGCGAGGAACGCCTCGGTGACCGCCGAGACGACGGCGATCGCGATGGCGACACCGATGCTGCCCGGCTTGTCGGCGGACCCGCCGTTGGCGCTGGTCGTCGCCTTGTTCGAGGAGCCGGCGTGGAACTTCTGCGTACCCGAGGTCGTGATCGTCCCGGTGCCGGCGAGGTAGCTCTGGGTGGTGGCGTCGATGACGAGGACGGCCAGGGCGCCCGCGAGCCCCACGTTGCCGTCGGCCGTCTTGGACTTGTTGTTGGCCTTGTCGGTCTGGTTGCTCGGTGCGTTGGGGTCCGTGTCGTTGGCGCTTCCTGCTCCGCCCGTGCCGCTGGAGCCGCCCGTGCTCGCTGTCGACGACGCCGTTCCGTCGGCGTCGGTGTCCGCCGAGACCACCAGGCTGGCGCCGTTGCTCGTGGCGGAGGAGTCGACGTAGGCCTGGGTGTGCTGGATGACGACGAGGACGGCGATACCGCCGCCGTTGCTCGACACGGTCGCGTCACCGGTCGCCGAGACCTTCGCGTGGTTGGTGGCCGCGAGGCTCAGCAGGCCCGCGCTGGAGAGCCACGCCGCGCCGGTGACCCTGGCGACCGAGTCCGCGAGCACAGTGATCGACGCCGCAGCAGCGTCCTTCTTGCCCGAGCCGTCGCCGTCCTGCTTGGTGGAGTCCGTCTTTGGCACGGCCTGGCCCTCGACGTCGGACGCGGACGTGATGCTCACGCTAGAACCGTGGACCTGCGTGCTGCCGTCGAGAGTCACTCCGGCGTCACTGTTGAGGAAGATGACGTCGAAGTACTCGGCGCTCCCGGTCTCCGGTCCGATCGGGCCGATCTTCGCCGTGGCCGTGATGACGACGGCTCCGGAGCCGGTGAGGTTCGAGCCGGTCACCGTCACGTGCGCCTTGGCCTGGACGGTGAGCAGCTTGTACGGGTCGGGTGTGAGGGTCGCCGTCGCACTGATGGTGACCGCCGTCGCCGTCACCGTGGCGCTGGTCACCGTGACCGAGACGTCCGCGCAGTGCGTGTACGGGAACAGCTGGAGCGGGCTCAGTGACAGACAACCGAGGAGGTCCTGGCCCCCGGTGACGGTGCGCGCGGCCGTCAACGTGAGAGAGCCGACAGTCAGGACGAGGCCGCTCTCGAGCGAGATCTTCTCGGCCTCGATGGTCAGCGACGCCGACCCCAGGGCCGGGCTGCCGGTGACGTGGATCACGTCCTTGCCGTCGCCGCCGATGATGTGGAGCGACCCGGACGGTGCGGTGAACAGGGTGGTCTCGGACGAGTCCGTGGTGCAGGACAGCACGAGCGCGGAGCCGGTGCCCGACAGGGTGCAGTCGTCGTCGCCACCTGCGAGGTCGATGGTGATGTCGGCGCCAGGAGTGATCACCGGCTCGATGGCGGCGTAGTCGATCATGGTCGCGTCGACCTCGAGGGCCCCGGAGTGCCAGTCGACCGGCCGCGACACCACAGTGCCGGCCGTCCCGCGGACCTCGAGGGTGTCGAAGCCGGGTCCACCGTCGAAGGTGATCCGGACGCTGGGGTTCGCCGTGCCCCGGTCGACGACCAGCGTGTCGTCGCCCGCGCCGCCCAGCAGCG
>JANMMN010000330.1:0-1529 GCA_031373405.1 Actinomycetes bacterium | reverse complement strand
GACCAGCTCGCGGATGCGCTCTACACCGCACGGCTCACCAGGGTGGCGCTCCCGCCGCTCACCAGCGCCGATCCCGACCTCGACCTGGCGGATGCCTACCGCGTGCAGCAGGGCGTCGTACGCCGCTACCTCGACGACGGCGACCGCATCGTCGGCTACAAGCTCGGGCTGACGAGCAAGCCGATGCAGACGATGCTCGGCGTCGACTCCCCCGACTTCGCGCCCGTGATGGCGAGCCACGTGCACACCGACGGCGCGGCGGTCGCCGCCGCCGACTACATCGCGCCTCGCCTCGAGGCCGAGATCGCGCTGGTCCTCGGTGACGACCTCACCGGTCCCGGCTGCACCGCCTCCGACGTGGTGCGGGCGACGGAGGGGGTGCTGGCCGCGCTCGAGCTGGTCGACAGCCGGATCGCCGACTGGAAGATCACGCTGCCCGACACGGTGGCCGACATGGCCAGCAGCGGCGCGATCGTCGTCGGCGGCCGGCCGGTGCCCGTCACCGAGGTCGACCTGCGACTGCTCGGGATGGTGTTCTCCCGCGACGGCGAGGTGATCGCCACCGGAGCGGGTGCCGCGGCACTGGGCAACCCGGCCGAGGCCGTCGCCTGGCTGGTCCGCACCCTGCACCCGTTCGGCGTCTCGCTGCCCGCGGGCTCGATCGTCATGACGGGCGCGCTGCACGCCGCGGTGCCCGTCGCCGCAGGAGAGACCTACCGCGCCGAGTTCGACCGGCTCGGCCCCGTCACCGTCCGGATCGTGTGAGAGGAAGCCCTGTGGGACTGCCCGTCGCCATCATCGGGTCCGGCAACATCGGCACCGACCTCATGTACAAGATCGAGCGGTCACCGTCGCTCGACCTCGTCGCGCTCATCGGGATCGATCCCGCCAGCGACGGGCTCTCGCGTGCCCGCGACCGCGGCCATCTCGCCCCGGCCAACGGCATCGACTGGGTCAGGGAGAACCCCGACGCGGTGCGGATCGTGTTCGACGCGACCAGCGCCTACGTCCACGTGCGCCACGCGAAGGTCCTCGCCGAGCTCGGCATCACCGCGGTCGACCTCACCCCTGCGGCGCGCGGACCCAAGGTGATCCCTTCGGTCAACCTCGATGCCCACCTCGACGCCCCCAACGTCAACATGGTCACCTGCGGCGGGCAGGCGACCACGCCGATGGTCGCGGCGGTCAGCCGCGTCACGCGCGTGCCGTACGCCGAGATGGTCTCCACCGTGTCGTCGAAGTCGGCCGGCCCGGGCACGCGGCAGAACATCGACGAGTTCACCCGCACCACGGCTCGCGCCCTCGAGGAGATCGGCGGCGCCGAGATCGGCAAGGCGATCATCATCCTCAACCCGGCCGAGCCCCCGATCCTCATGCGCAACACGGTCTTCTGCGCGCTGCCCGCGGGCACCGACCACGACGCCGTGATCGCGTCGGTGCGGTCGATGGTCGACGACGTCGCGCGGTTCGTCCCCGGCTACCGGCTCAAGCAGCCACCCGTGATCGAGGAGGGGCCGTTCAACACCCCC
>JANMMN010000360.1:0-4992 GCA_031373405.1 Actinomycetes bacterium | reverse complement strand
GTGGTCGCCTGCCCCGAGGCGCGTCGACGGCACATCGACCCTCCTGGGTGGTCACCGTCAGCAAACACTCGGGGGTAGCCCCAGCCGACTCGCTGGCGGTGAGCACCAGCTCGCCCGACGGCAGGCGATGTCGCCGGGCGCGGTCACCGCAGCGGCCGACCTCGACACCCAGCTCGCCCTCGACCTCGGTGACGCGCCCGGGGAGATCGCCGCCAGCGGCCTGCCCGAGATGACCGACGGCGAGCGGGTGCGGGCCGAGCTCGAGGTGCTCGGCCTCGACGCGAGCCGGCACGTCGTCGACTTCTACGCCCCGATGCTCGACGCCCTCGGAGCCACCCGGTCGCGCGACCTGCTCACCCGGCGCAACCAGTCCGAGGTGCTCGTCGCCGGGGTCAAGGTCGCCACCCAGACCCCACCGGTGCGCTCAGGGCGCCGGGTCGTGTTCCTCACCCTCGACGACTCCACCGGTCCCGTCGACGCGACCTTCTTCGAGGACGTGCAGGGCCCGTACGCCGCCACCGTGTTCGGCTCGTGGCTGCTGCTGGTGCGCGGGGTGATCCGGCGGACCGGACCGCGCGGCATCTCGATCCGGGCCACGGGCGCATGGGAGCTCGGGGTGGTGCACGAGGCGTGGCGCGCCGGTGGCCTGGCGGCCGTCGCGCGGCTGGTCGAGGCCGACACCGGCACGCTCTCCGACGGTGACGACGGGTCGGTCACGGGTCGCGCAGCGAGCCGCTCGAGCCGGCCGGTGACCGCCCCGGCCCCCTCGGGTGGGGCCGGTGGCCACGGGGGATCGGCCGGTGGCATGGGGCAGCGCGGGTCCGACCTCGCCGGCGCCGAGCGGCAGGAGCGGCTGCGCCGGGTCCTCGTGCACGCGAGCGGGTTCCGTCAGTCGCCGTACGCCGACATCTCACCGCAGGGCGTCGCTGCCGCCGACACGCGCGCGCAGGCCGGGGCCGAACGCGACAAGGCGCGGGAGAGGGAGCTCGTCGGGGCCGACGAGACCGCGCCCCCACCGCCCGGCACGCAGCCCCCCGGGAAGCAGCCCCCCGGGAAGCAGCCCCCCGGGAAGCAGCCCCCCGGGAAGCAGCCCGCCGGGAAGCAGCCCGCCGGGAAGCAGCCCTCCGGGAAGCAGCCCCCCGGAAAGCTGTGGCACTCCAGCCCGGGCAGCTCGGGATGGTGACCGCCGGCCGACGCCGACACCGGACTGCGGCGAGGGACGAGTCGGCGCCGGAAGCAGGCATCACGGCGATGATGGACCCGTGAGCCGCAGCCAGATCCGCCGCGGGGCGCGCCTGACCCAGGCCGACGTCTCCAGCCCGGCTCACGCGCGCCCGGGCGACCCGGCCGTGGACCGCGACGACGACGGCTGCCCGGTGCTGCACGTCGACATGGATGCCTTCTACGCCTCGTGCGAGCTGCGCACGCGCCCCGACCTCGTCGGCCAGCCGGTGATCATCGGCGGCGACGGCTCGCGCGGTGTCGTCACCACCGCCACCTACGAGGCCCGCGCCTATGGCATCCACTCGGCGATGCCGATGTCGCGGGCCAAGCGGCTGTGCCCGAACGTCATCGTCCTGCCACCGGACTTCGAGCTCTACGCCGATGTCTCGGCCGGTGTCATGGCGATCTTCCGCGGCATCACCCCGCTCGTCGAGCCGTTGAGCCTCGACGAGGCGTTCCTCGACGTGGCCGGTGCGCTCCGGCGTCTCGGCCCTCCGGCGATCATCGGCGAGGCGATCCGCTCACGGGTGCACGACGAGCAGGGCATCACCTGCTCGGTCGGCGTCGCGTCCACGAAGTTCGTCGCCAAGCTCGCCTCCACCCGGGCCAAGCCCGACGGGCTCCTCGTGGTGCCCCCCGACCGGGTCATCTCCTTCCTGCACCCGCTGCCGGTGGGCTCGCTGTGGGGTGTCGGGGAGAAGACCGAGGAGGCGCTCACCCGGCTCGGGCTGCGCACCGTGGGCGACGTCGCGCACACCCCCCTCGACACCCTGGTCCGCGCGCTCGGGCCGGCGCTCGGCGCGCACCTCTCCGCGTTGTCGTGGGGTCGCGACCCGCGTGCGGTCGTGACGCCGGAGCCGGAGAAGAGCATCGGCAACGAGGAGACCTTCCCGCGCGACATCGACGACCCCGACCTCGTCCGGCGCGAGCTGCTGCGGCTCTCGGAGAAGGTCGCCGCGCGGCTGCGCCAGCAGGGCTACGCCGGCCGCACCGTGGTGCTCAAGGTGCGCTTCGCCGACTTCACCACCATCACCCGGTCGCGCACCCTGCGCTCGGCGACCGATGTCGGGCGCGACATCTACGCCACTGTCCGCGAGCTCTATGACGCCCTCGGCCTCCAGCGCGCCCGGCTGCGCCGCGTCGGCGTCCGGGTCGAATGGCTGCTCGACGCCGACGAGGCGCCGCGGCAGCAGCTGCTAGACGAGCCCGAGCTCGGCTGGCGCGAGGCGGAGCAGGCGGTCGACCGGGCCACGGCACGATTCGGTCGGGGCTCCGTACGCCCCGCTCGACTGCTCGACGGGGGCGAGCGGGACGGATTCGGGGGCACGCCGGTGGCACCGAGGCCGGGCCGCTGAGCCAGCTCGCACTGCGCGACGCGAGCCGACACGGGGCGGCGGCGGGAACCCGGACCCGTCCCGGATCGTTGTCAGGACGGAGGGTCGGACGCTCGCCGCTCAGGTGCTGCCTCCGACCGGCCGATCAGTTCAGGGACGAGCCTGAGCAACATCGGTGGCACGACATGACCAGTCCGGGTTTCCACATCGCCGATCGCTGCCTATCCTCGTGGTAGAAGAACCACAGCCGCGACAGCGCCGAGAGGACCGAGGAGGAACTGTGCCGCTCTCCGAGCACGAGCAGCGACTGCTCGAGCAGATGGAGCGGGCCCTCTACGCCGAGGACCCGAAGTTCGCCTCCAGCCTGCGTTCCGCCGGCCCTCGCCCGGGTAGCCGCCGCAAGGCCGCCGTCGGCGTCCTGGCCGTCCTGGTCGGAGCGGCACTGCTCGTGGCCGGGGCGGCGACCTCGCTCGTGATCCTCGGCGTCGCCGGATTCCTGGTCATGCTGGTGGGCACCACGCTGGTCATCAGCGCGATGCGCGCAGCGCCGGCCGAGACCGCCACTGCTGCGCCCACCCTGAGCACCGCCACCGCACCGGCCCAGCCGAAGTCCGGCTTCATGGACCGGGTCGAGGAGCGCTTCCGCAAGCGTCGCGAGGGTGACGGCTCCTAGCCGTCTCGAGAACATCGACGACCCGGCGTCACCGACGACCGAGCGTCACTCACGACCGAGAGTCACCGCGGACCGAGCGTCACTCACGACCGAGTCGCTGACGACCCACCGTGACCGACACCGACGACCTGGACTCATTGCTGCCCCGCGACCTCCCGGTCGGCGGGGTCTTCTCGTGCTCAACCGGCAACCAGCCGACGACCAGCCAGGTGCCGTGCCTCAGGTGACGGAGCGGCGCAGCGAGACCGGAAGGAGCACCGCGCGCACCCGTGCCGACCAGTCGGCCCGACGCCACATCGCCCCGCGCACCGTGCTCACATCCGAGGCGAGGCCGACGACCGACGGAGCCGTCGGGGCGTAGCGGACCTGCTCGGTGGCGCGCGCCAGCCGGGTGGTCGCCTCGGCCACGTCGCCGGACAGTGACTGGCGCCGGATGACCGCCTCGGCCGCCTGGCGTGGCGTGTGCGCGTCCGACCACGGCACGCCGAGGTCGCGCGCGGAGTCGGCGAGCTCCGACCAGGCATCCTCGACGGTGCCGGTCAGACGACGCCGTCGGCGCGCCCAGCGCCAGACGGCCGGCGTGAGCAGGGCGATCAGCCCGGCGACGGCCAGCACCGTGAGGCCGCGGCGGCGCCACTGGTCAGCGGTGCTCACGGGAGTCTGCGAGACGAGCGCTGCTGCCGCGTCGGCGGCGGCGACGGCGGCCGGGTCGATCGCCTGATCCTCCAGCGGCACCTGGCGTTCGTTGGGGACGCCGGTGCGATCGGACTGCGTCCGCGGCTTCTCATCCGGGCCCTGCGGCGCCGGTGCCGCCCACGAGGGGACCCGGACCGTGCCACCGTCGGCCGGGCCCCGAGGCGTCGGCTCGAAGCGCACCCAGCCGATGGTCGGGAAGTACAGCTCGGGCCAGGCGTGCGCATCCTTCGCGGCCACGACGTACTCGCCCGTCTCGTTCGCCGTGCCCGGCGCGAAACCGACGATGACGCGAGCCGGGATCCCCACCGATCGCGCCATCAGGGCCATCGTCGCGGCGAACTGCTCGCAGTAGCCCACCTTCTCGGCGAGGAACTGTTCGAGGTAGCTCGCCGACTGCGGTGCCCGGGAGGTGACGGTGGTGCTGTAGGTGAAGGTCTGCAGATAACGCTGGATGGCGACGGCCGCCTCGTGCTTGGTGCGAGCGCCCTGAGTCTGCTCCGCCGCGAGCGCGGTGAGCGCCGAGGGGATCTGGGTGCCCTCGCGCAGGTCGATCTGCTGCTCGGTCGAGAGCTCGGGTGCGGCATCGAGCTGCGCGGCCGTGGGTGTCACCTCGGTGACGTCGACGCTCCACTGGTCGCCGCGTCCGGTGGAGGTCTGGTCGGTGCCGAAGATCGTCCCCGTCTGGCCGTCGACGTACCAGTCACCGGCCACGCGGACGGCGGTCACGCCCTCCGGGACGGGGAGGAACTGGGTCACCAACCGGTCCGAGGTGATCACGTAGCTGCGCGGCGTGGTCCGGACCGCGGGGTCGGGCGCGATGGCGGGGAACGGTCCGTCGGCGGCCCGCGCCGAACCCTCGGGAGTGAAGGCACGGGGCTTCCAGGTCGTCCCGTCGAAGGACTCGAGCACTGCGTAGCGGAGGTAGGACGGGTCGACGGCGGTGGTCTTGTAGCGCAGCACCGTCACGTTCGTCAGGTCGCGCACGTCGCGGCGGAGCGAGACGAAGGGATCGAGCCCGACCGAGTCGGAGGACTCCCCGGCTGCCTCGCCGTCACCGGTGCCGGC
>JANMMN010000325.1:0-6296 GCA_031373405.1 Actinomycetes bacterium | reverse complement strand
CCGGGGTGTAGCTGATCGTCCCGTCGCCGTTGATCTGCACCGTGCCGTTGGCGGCGGTGCCGATCGCGGACACGGTGAGGGCGTCACCGTTCGGGTCAGTGTCGTTGACGAGCACCGCGACGATCACCGGCGCATCGGTCGCCGTGGTCGCGGAGTCGTCCGTCGCGGTGGGAGCCGCGTTCGTGACACGGACCGTGAGGGTGCCGGTGTCTGTTCCACCGTGGCCGTCGGAGATCGTGTAGGTGATGATCTCGTCGCCGACGAAACCGGCGTCCGGGGTGTACGACACCTTGCCGCCGACGATCGAGGCGACCCCGTTCGTGGCACCGCTGACCGAGTCGAGCGACAGGGCATCGCCGTCGGCGTCGGTGTCGTCCGCGAGGACGTCGTACGTCGTCGACGCACCCGGTCCGTGGGGCAGGGTCGTCAAGTCGTCGGTCGCCACCGGCGCCACGTTGGTCACCGTGACCGTCACGGTCGCCGAGGACGTGCCGCCCTGGCCGTCGGAGATCGTGTAGGTGAAGGAGTCGGTGCCGGTGAACCCGGCGTTCGGCGTGTAGGTGAGGGTGCCGTCACCGTTGACGGTCACGATGCCGTTGCCGGCCGGGCCCGTCGCGGTGACCGTGAGCGGGTCGGCGTTGGGATCGCTGTCGTTGGCCAGCACGTCGACGGTGACAGCAGCGTGTGTGGTGGCGGTGTCGGGACCCGCGACGGGCGGGGTGTTGCCCACAGTGACGGTCACGGTGGCGGTGGCCGACGTGCCGGTGCCGTCGGTGGCTGTGTAGGTGAAGGTTGCGATCCCGCGGAAGCCGGCGACAGGGGTGTAGCGGACCACGCCGGAGACGACCGAGACCGTGCCCGAGGAGGGACTGGTCAGATTGCTGATGGACAGGGTGTCGAGGTTGGGGTCGCTGTCGTTGGCGAGGACCGCGATGTCGATCGCTGCACCGCCTGGAGTGGTCGCGGAGTCGTTCGCAGCGACCGGTGTCGCGTTCGCGACCGACACGGTCACGGTGGCGGACGCCGTGCCACCGAAGCCGTCGGAGACCGTGTAGGTGAAGGAGTCTGTGCCCTTGAAACCGGCCGTCGGTGTGTAGCTCACTGCACCCGAGGCGATGACGGCCGTACCGTTGCCCGGCGACCCGAGCGACGTGATCGTGAGGACGTCGCCGTTGGGATCGGTGTCGTTGCCCCGAACGTTGATCGCGACCAGCGTGCCGCTGGACGTCGTGGCCGAGTCGTCGCTCGCGACAGGCGGGGCGTTGACCACGGTGACGTCCACCGTCGCGGTCGCCGTGCCGCCGTTGCCGTCGGAGATGGAGTAGGTGAACGAGTCCGCGCCGTGGTAGCCGGCGACCGAGGTGTAGGTCACCGTTGCGCCGGTGATCGCGGCGCTGCCGTGGGACGGCGTACCGACGGAGGTGACCGACAACGCATACCCGGCGGGGGACGAGTCGTTGAGCAGGACGCCGATGGAGGTCGCGACCGCGGTGGAGGCCGTGACTGTGTCGGACACGGCGACCGGCGGTGCCGAGATCGTCACGGTCACCGTCGCCGTGGCGCAGGCACCCAGCGTGGTGCAGATCCGGTAGGTGAACGAGTCAGTGCCTGAGTACCCGGTGGTCGGGACGTAGCGCACCTGGCCGGACACGATCGTCGCGGTGCCGTGCGACGCGGCGCCCGTGATGCTCAGGGTCGCAGCGTCGAGGCTGCCGGCGTTCGCGACGTCGTTGGCCAGGACGGCGATGTCGACGGCGGTGTTCAGGGTGGTCGCTGCTGTGTCGGCGGTCGCGGTCGGGGCGGGAGGGTTGGTCGCCGTGACCGTCAGCGCGTAGACGGACGCCGCGTAGTCGGTGTTGTAGTGGTAGGACGAGCCGGAGAAGTCGAGCACGAGCGGCGAGATCTTCGAGGTGCCGACGCCGGTGACCCTCGCGGTCACGGTCGATGTGATCGTGCCGCCGGCCTTCACGTTGGTCGCGCACGAGCGGTAGCTCCCCGAGCTCGTGTCGTTGATCCAGCTGCATGCGTCCTTGTAGAACTGGTCGTTGGCGCCGCCGGTCGTGTACGTCTGCGACACGGAGCTGATCTCGAAGATCGACGGGTCGAGGAAGGCGCCCGCCTGCACCTGGTTGTAGTCCCCGGTGTCGTAGCTGAACGTCCAGCTGTAGGTGCTGCCCACGTAGACGCTCGTCGGTCCGCTGCTGCCGGTGACCCTGTTGCGGTTCTGCGAGACGAGCTTCTCGACGTAGATCTCCCGGTTCACGGGCGTTTTCACGGACGGGGCGTTGGTCGCCGACGCGGTGATCTGGAAGGCACGCGTCGTGTTGTGAGATGCGGCGACCCGCTCGATGTCCACGGTCCACCACATGTAGCGGCAGGCGCCGATCGCGAGGTCGGCCGACGACTTGGTCGGTGCGCCGAGGATCGAGATGTGGGAGTTGCTCGAGAGCCAGGCCCAGCTCGCGTCGACGGAGGTGGCGATCGCAGCACCCGTGTTGCAGACCTTGGCGCCGACGGCGTACCGGGCCGGTCCGGTGGCGCTCGTGGGTCCGTTGGAGTCGAGCCCGACGACGTTCCACCCGAGCGGCGTGATCGCGAGGGTGGAGGGCGCTGCCGCGGCGCTCGAGACGGGCAGCACGGCCCCGGCGACCACCAGCGCCACTGCGGTGACCACGCTCAGGGCGCGGCGTACCGCACGGGAACCAGGGGTCGTGACCGACATGGGTTAGGAGCCTCTCCGTCGTGCGCCGGGGGCGGTGCACTCTCGATCTGCCGTGCTGACGCGGTGCGCGGGATTTCGCGCAACGTCACCCCATCGGCGTAATCGGGTCGGTCCTGAACGCTGAGTTGGTCAGGAGTCCCCCCGTGCTCGGAGCGGCACCTCGCGCACCTCCGTCGAGAGTGAGCCAGGCGGTCACGGCGATCGTGGCGGTCGACAGCTCGATGCGGTCGCACGACCCACTCCTCGAGCAGCGCGCTGGAGACCGAGAGGGTCACCCGAGACACGCGGCGTCCGACCACACGAAGGTCCGGCTCACGGGTCGACAGCACTCGACTGATGAGCGGCAACGGCGAATCGACGGCCCACGACGACAACACGGGCCGATCCGCCCAGGTGGTTACCAGGTCGCGCGAGTCGTCAGTCGATCGCGGGGTTTCGGTCGGTGGTAGGCACCCACACCCCGTCGGCGCGTTGCCTCACGGTGGTCCGGTAACAGCCGTCCCCGAAACCGGGGATCCCCAGGTCCGGACCGTGATGCGCGACTTCCAGCCCATAGGCGGCGGGATCGCCACCGCACGAATCGCCGGCCGAGTTGAACGGCGCGTGCAGCTGCGAATGGGCGATCGGATGACCATTGACCCGGTGTGGGTGCGCCGACGCCGCATTCGGAATCGTGCCCATCAAGACCGTCGTGCCTACGACAACTACCGCTGCTGTGGTTCGCTTCATGGTGAGCCTCCCAGACGTGCGGTCGGCACGGTATGAGCCGGCGGCCGGATCTTAGAGAGCCTCTCTGCTGATGTCAATGGACTGCGGTCGCTGACGCTCGAGTTCTGGTCGAGGACTCGGTGGCAGATGCCGTTAAGGAAGGCATCGACGAAGGCGGCCGGCGGGTCGGTCTGCGCCGCTGCGGACGTGGCGATCGTGGAGCCGGCGTCACCGCAGGTCAACGCAGCACACCCAGAACCGTCAGTCGTTGACGCGGAACTCGACCCGGTCGCGTCACGAATAGGCGTCACGGCGGTGGCGGATGCTGATCACGCGCACGACCACGACGTCGTCATGAATCTCGTAGATGACGCGGAACTCACCTCGGCGTGCCGAGTAGCGGCCGACCAGCACGTCGCGAAGCGGCTTGCCGACGCGGTCGGGGTTGTGGGCAAGCACCTCGAGGAGGAAGTTGGCGCAGGCAGTCGCGACCGCCTCGGGAAGGGTATGGGTGAGTGCGCGACGCGCGGAGGGTGACAGCTCGACGCGGTAGGTCACTCGGGCAGCCGTCCGAGGGAACGCATCTCCACCTCGACCTGGGCCAGCGTCGAGACCCGTCCTGCTGCAATGTCCGCGTCTGCTTGACGGATGTCTGCCATCGCCTCGGCGTCGCCCAGGATGTCGAGCGTTTCCATGAGCGAGTCGTAGTCGTCAGCACTCAGGATGACCACCGCACGACGTCCGTTCCTCGTCACCTCGATGCGTTCGTGCGTGCGCACGGCATCGTCGACGAGCTTCGAGAGCTGGGCGCGGGCCTCGGCAAGCGGCACGGTCGTCATGTACAGAATTCTAGCGTGCACGTCGCACCGTTCCCCATGGTTCGCGCCGAGCGAGGCCCGCAGCCGTCGTCACCCGATCCGGTAGATCATGCCGCGGCCCTCGCGAGCGAGGCGGCCTACGAACCAGCGGGCCCGCGCGAGGAAGTGGAGGACGTAGCCCGCACCGCCCTCCGACGCACCCTCGCGACGGAGGTGATCGCGTGCGACATCCGCGGTCAGCCCGCCGAGGTCCTGCGCGATGAGCCTGACCTCGGCGGGGTCAACGGCACGGACCCATGGAGTCCACGACCCACCGTCCTCCGATAGCGCGACCTGGCCCTCGAACATCCGGTATGCCGGTCGTGCGAGCCCCGAGGACTGCGTCGGGCCGGTGAGCGCCTGCAGATCCCGCCATGCCTTGTCCAGGTAGAGCAGTTCCCGCTCGGGGACCCGCTGCTCGAACGTTGCCACGGCCACGAGTGCGTGCGGCTCGAATCCCCAGGCATCGGCCAGAGGATCGCTCGAAATGAACGCGCGCGGATCGGCCAGCGCCTCGTCGGTCCGATCGCCATCGAATGCGTAGGCGTAGTACCTGATTCCCATGCGCCAAGCGTGGGGTATCGGAGACGGGCACGCGTCGACCCACGGGCTCAACTGTGGACAACCACGCGCACGACCGGGGTAAGACGTTGACGCGGAAGCCGTCCCCCTTGCCGCTCACTGACCGCTGGTACGCGCTGACGACCGTTGATGTCGCGGGGCGTTGATTGAACTTCCTGCGGACCAACCACGGACTCAAGCTGACGCCTGGGGCCGGCGGATCCGCACATGCCGTCGGGCCTCAGGCTCGATGTCGATCGTGTCGCGCCAGCCGCACGGCCCCGCGAATCTCGTCGGGATCCGGGTCGTCGAGCCCCATCGATTCGGCGTCGCCGACCATCTCGTTCATCGCGGCGTCGCGACCTCTGACATCTGGGCCGACGTCGGGTCGACTCGACTGCGTCGGTTGCTCATCTCGTGATGGTGACACGGGAGCAGGACTCGACGACAGCGAGCTCAGGCCTGCCGTAGACCCTTGGCGATGGTCTCAGCCCGGACGATCATCCGGTCGTCGCGGCCTGGAGCAGCGACGAAGCCGAACCGTGAATAGAGAAGGCGACCCCGGTCAGTCGCGGCATCGACGACGATCGCGCGTACGGCCGGACCGGACTCGCTGGCGTCGATGATTCGAGTAAGGGCGTCGGCCAACAGGACGTCGCCAAGGCGTTGACCGTGCAGGGAACGGTCCAGCGCGAGCTTCGCGAGCAGGGCGGCCGGCACCGGATCTGGAACCCCTCGACTGATCCGGCTCGGCGCCTCCTCCCTGGGCACGGCGTGGGCGCTCAACGAGTAGTAGGCGATGACCTCCTGGCCGGCCTCAGCGACCCAGACGAACGTCTGAGCCACGCGCGCACGCGCAGCGGTGGCAGCGTGGTCGCGCAGCCAGACGTCGAGGTCAAGTTCCCCAGAGTCGAATCTGGAGACATCGTGGAGGTCCGGGTCGAGGACAGTGCTCGCGAGCGCTGGACTAGCCGGCACGGCGGACAGTTCGACGCAGCCGGGATGCCGCGTCGATCAGGGCAGGTGTCGGCTCTGGAGCCAGCGAGTCGAAGAACTCGTCGAAGAAGTCCGCGGGGAGCGGCGTCGTACGGCTGTCCGCGATGACCCGCTCTGCCCGCTCGTCGGCCGCAGAGAGAACGAACGCAGTGAGGCTCTCGTGGGTGAGATCGGCTGCGGTCTGCAGCCGGCGCTTGCGCTCGGCGTCAGTGCGCATGTTGATCGTCTCGACAGACATTTTCGACTCCTTCTGTAACGCAATTGTGCGCACGCCACGGCTGGTTGTCAAGGTGGGAGGTCGTTGGCCCCTTCGACGCGGCGGAAGGTGAACTGACAGGTCCCGCACCAGAAGCGGAGTGCGCCTGAATGCGGACTTAGCGATCTTGGAACCGGTGTAATCGCGGCTCAGCGGGCTGCCGGGGCAATCGTCAGACGTTGAAGCGGAACTCGAC
>JANMMN010000276.1:0-2172 GCA_031373405.1 Actinomycetes bacterium | reverse complement strand
AGGGCGTGGAGATCGAGAAGGCCGACCCGGTCCTCGGCCGCGGCGAACGCACGCTCGAGGGCGTCGACCTCACGCAGCACCGCACCCAGCGAACGAGCCTGCACGGCTGCATCACGGCGTCCTGCGAGCTCGGCGATCTCGGCATCGCCGGCCAGCAGCCTGACTCGCGCTCCCTCGGCCTCGCGGCGAGCCTCGTACAGGCGCCGGGTCGCGATCGTCGCGTCGCGGGCGACGGTCGCCGTGTCGCGCCGGCCGGCGGCGACCGTCGCGGCGGACCTCGCCTGCTCGGACTCCTCACGCAGGACGTCCTCGAGCAGGTCGAGCCGCGTCCGGCGCACGTCGTCGGCCGCGTCGAGCAGGTCGGCGACCTCGAACGTGTCGTCGCCCCCGGCCTGGCGCAGCGCCGCGAGCGCGTCACGGACGAGCGCATCCGCGTTGCCGACACGCGCGCTGGCGTCCTTGCGCAGCTCGACCAGAGTCTTCTCGATGGCCTGATAGTGCTCGGTGCTGAACAGCCGTTGCAGCACCTCGCGACGGTCGTCGGCGTCGGCCCGCAAGAAGGTGGCGAACTCGCCCTGCGGCAGCAGCACGACCTGGCGGAACTGCTCGCACGACAGCCCACCGAGCAGCCGACGGACCTCGTCGTCGGCCTCGCGGACCCGGACGGAGAGCACCACCTCCTCGTCAGGCTCGATCCGCCAGAGCCGCACGGTCGACTGCACCGCCGTCGTGCCCGGACCGTGGCGCTTGGCGCGGGAGAACGCAGGCGTACGCCGGATCCGGTGCCGCACCCCGCCGACGGAGAACTCGAGCTCCACGAACGGCTCCAGCGCGGTAGCGAAGTCGGTGTGCAACCGGTCCTTGCTCGCGCCTCGCCCCGCGACCGCGCCGTACAGCGCGAACGTCACGGCATCGAGCAGGGTGGACTTGCCCGCCCCCGTCGGACCTTCGAGCAGGAACAGCCCGCCGGCAGCGACCGCGTCGAGGTCGAGGTCGTAGGCCGAGGCGAACGGGCCCACGGCTCCGAGCGCGAGCCGGTGCAGCCTCATGCCACCCCTGCCGTGTCGTCGGACTCGGCGGGCTGGTCGCTGACGGGCCGGGCCACCGGTGCCGGCAGGGCGTGCAGAGCCTCTCCGCTGCGGCGCGCGCGTTCGTCGGCATGCGCGAGGACCGCCATCTCGGCCTCGGTCGGCTCTCCGCCCGAGACGTAGGCCAGGAACGCTCGCCCCACCTCGACCGGGTCGGCCGCCACCGATCGCAGCCGAGCGAGGTCGGCGTCGAGCGACACCCCGCCACCCTCGGGGCGGAACTCGAGGACGAGCACGTGCGGGAACCGGGCGCGCAGCGTCTCGAGCGGCGCGTCGGGCCGGCGCGCATCGGTCAGCGTGACGTGGAGCCACTGCTCTTCCGCGGGGCCGAGCGCCGGATCGCTCACCAGGTCGTCGAGGCGACCGGTGAGGCAGCCGAGTGGTCGCGGGACCGGTGTGGCCACGAGCTCGACCGAGACCCCGCCCTGGGCGTCGATGTCGACGACCGAGACCGAGGTGCGGTGCCGGGCCTCGCTGAAGGAGTAGGCGAGCGGCGAGCCGGAGTAGCGCACGACGGCGGTGGACCCCGACACCGCCTGCGCGCCGTGCAGGTGTCCGAGGGCCACATAGTCGAGCCCGTCGAACAGCGAGGCCGGCACGTCGCTCACGCCGCCGACCCGGATGTCGCGCTCGCTGTCACTGGGTGCGCCCCCCGTGACGAAGGCGTGCGCCAGAACCACCGCCCGGCCAGGGTGCTCGGCCCGGTGAGCGTGGATCCGGGCCAGCGCTGCCCGCAGGACCTCGGCGTGGCTGCGGCCGACACCGAGCGAGCCGTGCACGACATCGGGGTCGAGATAGGGGATGGGGTAGATGTGCACGGCACCGTGCGCGTCGCTCAGGGTCACGGGGCGATCGACCTCGTCGAGCCGGGTGCGGACGTGCACCCCGGCGGCCGCGGCGAGCTCCGCCCCGAACCCGAGCCGGGTCGCGGAGTCGTGGTTGCCGGCCGTGACGACGACGGGGACACCCAGCGCGGCGAACCGGGCCAGGGCACGGGAGGCGACGCGCACGGCGTCGACCGGGGGCACCGCGCGGTCGAAGACATCGCCGGCTACGAGGACCGCGTCGACCTCGCGCGCCTGGG
>JANMMN010000274.1:0-9741 GCA_031373405.1 Actinomycetes bacterium | reverse complement strand
GCCGGCGACTCCGCCGGGTACATCACCGGAGCCGTCGTCCCTGTGGACGGCGGCCTGGGCATGGGTCACTGAGAGAAGGACGGCATGGGAATCCTCGAAGGCAAGCGCCTGCTCATCACCGGCGTGCTCACGGACGCGTCGATCGCGTTCCACGTCGCGCGACTCGCGCAGGAGCAGGGCGCCACCGTCGTGCTGTCCTCCTTCGGCCGGGCGCTCTCGCTCACGACGCGCATCGCCGGGCGGCTCCCGCAACGCGCACCGGTGGTCGAGCTCGACGTGACCGACTCCGACCAGCTCGCCGGGCTCGCCGATGCGCTGCGCGAGCATGTCGACGGGATCGACGGAGTGCTCCACTCCATCGGCTACGCACCCGAGGCCGCCCTCGGCGGCAACTTCCTGCACACGGAGTGGGAGGACGTCGCCACCGCGGTGCACGTCTCGGCGTACTCCCTCAAGTCGCTCACCATGGCTGCGCTCCCGCTGATGACCGGTCCCGGACGAACCTCGTCGGTCGTCGGGCTCACGTTCGACGCCACCGTGGCCTGGCCGAAGTACGACTGGATGGGTGTGGCCAAGGCCGCTTTCGAGTCCACCTCGCGCTACCTCGCCCGCGACCTGGGCCCCCAGGGTGTCCGCGTCAACCTCATCGCCGCCGGTCCGATCGGGACGATGGCGGCTAAGTCGATCCCTGGGTTCGAGGAGTTCAAGACGATGTGGGACGCGCGCTCCCCGATCGGCTGGGACGTCAGCGACCCCGAGCCGGCGGCGCGGGCCGCCGTCGCTCTGTTCTCCGACTGGCTCCCGAAGACCACCGCCGAGATCATCCACGTCGACGGCGGCGTGCACGCGATCATGGGCTGAGGCCAGGATCGCGCCGAGAGCGAGACCGACCGCCCCGCAACGCCGGGGCACGGTGCGCCATGCTGGGCGTGTGCCGAGATCGTCACCACGATACGAGAGCGTCCCGGCGCGTCCGCTGGACTACCGCTCCCTGCACGTCCGACGACTGGCGATCGCCCTCGTTGCCGTCTCTGGCGTGATCGTCCTCGGGTCGACGGGATACGTCGCACTCGGGCTCCGACCGCTGGACGCGGCCTACCAGACGGTCACGACCGTGTTCGCGATCGGCTTCCGCGAGGTCGTCCCGTTCGACACTCCCGCGGAGCAGATCTCCACGATCGCACGCTCACGTACGGACGACGCGGAGCCGAAGTTCGTGCGCGCCGGAGCCAACCGGGTCGTCAATCCGCAGCGAAGCGGCGGGCTGCTGCTCGCGCTCCGTACCCGCGGGCACTTCATCACCAACCCGTCGGCCGAGACCGGGTTCGGTGTGGGTGACGTGCTCATCGTGGTCGGCACCGACGTCCAGGTGCAGGACCTGCACCGACGGGCGCACGCATGACGCGCCGACTCGTGCTGGTGCGCCACGCGAAGTCGGCGTACCCGCCCGGTGTGCTCGACCACGAACGCCCCCTGGCGCCGCGGGGTGTGGTCGACGCGAAGGCCGCCGGAGCCTGGCTGGCCGCGAACGTCGGAACACCCGACCACGTCGTGGTCTCCAGCGCACGCAGGGCCCGCGGCACCTGGGCCTTGGCAGCCGAGGCGCTGGGGTACATCGGCGCGGCCGGCTACGACGCGGAGTCGCCAGGACCGCTCACTGTCGACCCTCGGGTGTACGAAGCCTCACCGCAGACGCTGCTCGACGTCGTGCGCGAGCTGCCGTCGCGGGTCGCGACCGCGGTTCTCGTGGGGCACAACCCCGGCTGTGAGCTGCTCGTGGACCTGCTTGCGGGTGATCGTGACCCCGCCGCGGCGGAGGCGATCGCGGGGAAGTACCCCACCTCGGGGATCGCCGTTCTCGAGCTCGACGTCGACTGGGCGGTGCTCGGCCCACGGGCCGCGCGGCTCCGTGCGTTCGCCGCCCCTCGGGGCTGACTCTCAGCGCACCGGGGGAGCCGGGGTCGGCATTCCCGCGTCGGCGTCGGCCTGCTCGATCTCGTCCCTGGTGATGCCCAGCAGGTAGAGCACGGGGTCCAGGAACGGCACGGTGATGCCGGTGTCTGCCTGGGCGCGGACGACCGGCTTCGCGTTGAACGCGATCCCGAGCCCGGCGATGGCGAGCATGTCGAGGTCGTTCGCACCGTCCCCGATGGCCACGGTGCGGTCGAGCGGAATGCCTTCCAGAGCAGCGAACTCACGCAGGTAACGGGCCTTCGCAGCCCGGTCGACGACGTCACCGACGACGCGACCGGTCAGCCGGCCGTCGATCACCTCCAGCACGTTGGCCCGCGCGTGCGAGATGCCGAGCTCGTCCGCGAGCGGGTCGACGATCGCGCTGAACCCTCCCGAGACCAGTGCCACGGTGAACCCGAGCCGGGTGAGCGTGCGCACCAGCGTCCTGGCTCCCGGAGTCAGCCGCACCTCGCGGCGGACCTCGTCCAGCGCTGACTCCGGCACGCCGGCGAGCAGCGCGACCCGGGCGTGGAGCGACTCGGCGAAGTCGAGCTCGCCGCGCATCGCCCGCTCGGTGACCTCGCGCACCTCGGTCTCACAGCCGGAGTGCCGCGCGATCAGCTCGATGACCTCGTCCTGGATCAGGGTGGAGTCGACGTCCATCACCACGAGGTGCGAGCCCCGGCCGCGGAGCCCGGCTCGCTGCACGGCGACATCGACACCGAGAGCGGCCGAGACGGTCGCCAGCGCCTCACGCAGTGCGTGCTGGTCGGCGCCGCCGACGGTCAGCTCGATCGCGGTGACGGGATAGCTGGCGGTGCGCACGATCCGGTCGATGTTCCCCCCCAGCTCGGAGATCCGGCTGGTGATGCCGGACAACGCGGCGGGCAGCAACGGGTGTCCGAGAACAGTGACGAGCAACCGCCCACGACGTCGCGGATCTCTCTCCGCCGCACCCTCGGTGACGTCGACGTCGAGCCCCAGAGCTCGCGCCACCTCGCGCGCCGTCCCCGCGGCAGCGTCGAGAACGAGCCCGCGGCTGTGCTCGGAGGCCGGGGTGAGCAGCATGCCCAGAGTCAGCCGTCCCCGGATCACGACCTGCTCCACGTCGAGGATCTCGACCGCATGCGCCGACAGTGCGCGGGTCAGCGTCGCCGTGACACCGGGACGGTCGCGGCCGGTGAGAGTGACCAGGAGGGTGCGGGCCGGGTCGGCATCCTCCTGGCGTCCCATGGTCCCGGCAGCCTACCGAGCCGTCGACCAGCCGCCGTTCGGTGGTTCGGCCTCGGCGGAGTACGCCGCACAGAGCGCATATCGCGCGGCGCGACGCAGCGGACGCAGCGATTCCCGACGCCGTTCGGCCTCGGTGGTGGTGATGCTGGCCCCGTCGGACTCCGATGCGATGGCGAGCACGGCGAGCAGCCGGGTGCCGGACAGGACGAGGCGCTGTGCGCGAGGCGACAGCGTCGGGGGCAGCACGAGGCCGCGCACCCCGCGGTCGAACGCGGCGAGGGCAGGTCCCGCGCCCTCACGCCCACGGGCGACATCGAGGGCGTCGAGGGTCGCGGTCGTCGCCGCCATCGCGTCGCTCAGACCGCGTTCGGCCTCCGCGAGGCCGGGCAGACCGTGCGGCGGCACCGACGGCGCGACCTTCAGGAGGTCCCAGCGCACCACGGCACCGTCCCTGCCAGGCGCCACCGCCGGCACCAGGGCCCACGAGGGGAGCTCCCTCGGGCCGACGGTGAGGACGACCTCGCGGGCGGCGAGCGCCGATGCGTTGGGCGCCGCTGGACCGGGCAGACCCGTGGCATCACCGGGCTCGGGGAGGACGAGCCGCAACGCGGTGACGCCGGCGCCGCGCAGCCGCCCGAGGGCGATCGAGATCGGCACCGGATCGGGCTCGTCGGGGATCCCGACGACGCGGTGGAGCGCGTCATCGGCAACCGCGTGCACGTCGGCCTCGTCGAGGCTCGCGCGCCCGAGGAGATAAGCGTTCCCCCACGCCGTGAGCGCACCGCCCCGAGGAAACACCGCCACCCCGCCAGCCTAGGGCGCACTGCGCACGCCGCTACTGTTCGGCAGGTGAGCGACGTGCTGCGGTTCCTCGACGTCGACGTGGTCCGTGGTGGCGTCGCCATCGTCTCGCGGGTCTCGTGGGACGTCGCCGAGGGCGAGCGGTGGGTCGTGCTCGGCCCCAACGGCGCCGGCAAGACGACCCTGCTCGCGCTGGCCGCCACGCTCATCCATCCGACCCGCGGTTCGGCCGAGGTTCTCGACGAGCGGCTCGGCCGTAGCGACGTCTTCGAGCTCCGACCCAGGATCGGCCTGGCCAGCGCCGCCCTCGCCGATCGGATCCCGCCCCACGAGTTCGTGTCGGACGTCGTGGCCACGGCGGCGTACGCCGTCACGGGTCGGTGGCGCGAGGGCTATGACGGTGGCGACCTCGGTCGGGCCCAGTCACTCCTCGACCAGCTGGGCGTCGGGCACCTGGCGACACGCACCTTCGGCACGCTGAGCGAGGGTGAACGCAAGCGCGTGCAGGTCGCGCGCGCGCTGATGACCGATCCCGAGCTCCTGCTCCTCGACGAGCCGGCGGCCGGCCTCGACCTGGGTGGTCGCGAGGATCTCGTCCGCCGGCTCGGTGAGATAGCGCTCGACGACGAGGCCCCGACCACGGTGCTCGTCACGCACCACGTCGAGGAGATCCCCGTGGGCTTCACGCACGCGATGCTCCTGCGTGCGGGCTCGGTGGTGGCTGCTGGACCGCTCGAGTCGGTCCTCACCGCCGACCTGCTCAGCTCCACCTTCGGGCTCGCGCTGGCTGTGGAGCATCGGGACGGTCGCTGGGCGGCGCGCGCCACCTGACCGGTGGTGGCGCTGGCCCCAACGCCTAGGATCGAGGCATGGACGCCTGGGTGTGGTGGCTGATCGCCTCGGGGCTGCTCGTCGTGGCCGAACTGCTGACGACGAGCCTGGTCTTCGCGATGCTCTCCGGCGGCACGGCGGCCGCGACGATCGTGGCTGCCCTGGGTGGGGGTGCACCCCTGCAGTTCGGTGCCTTCGCCGCCGTGTCCTTGGCGCTGCTCGTCGTCGTACGCCCGATCGCGACCCGCCACATGCGCACTCCCGCGGCCATCCGCACCGGGGTCGCCGCCCTCGTCGGCAGCGAGGCCGAGGTGCTCGAAGCGGTCGACGGTCGCGACGGCCGGATCAAGCTGGCCGGAGAGATCTGGTCGGCGCGGTCCTACGACGGGTCGAGCGTGCACGATCCCGGATCCATGGTCCGGGTCATCGAGATCTCCGGAGCGACCGCGCTCGTCGACTGACGGCCGAGTGCGGCACGGCACCACCGAAGGGACACAGGATGTTCGGCAGTATCGAAGGAGGAACCGTGGTCGGCGTCATCTTCGGCCTGCTCGTGGTCGTGCTCGTGCTGGTCACGCTCGCCAGGGCGGTGCGGATCGTGCCACAGGCGCGCACGGGCATCGTCGAGCGGCTCGGTCGCTACCAGCGCACCCTCGCCCCCGGGCTGTCTCTGCTGATCCCGTACGTCGACCGGCTCAAGCCCTTGGTCGACATGCGGGAGCAGGTCGTCTCCTTCCCGCCCCAGCCGGTGATCACCGAGGACAACCTCGTCGTGAACATCGACTCGGTCATCTACTTCCAGGTCACCGACCCGAAGGCGGCGATGTATGAGATCGCCAGCCCCATCACGGGAATCGAGCAGCTCACGGTCACCACGCTGCGCAACGTCATCGGCGGCATGGACCTGGAGAAGACGCTCACCTCGCGCGAGGAGATCAACAACGCCCTGCGCGGCGTCCTGGACGAGGCCACCGGCAAGTGGGGGATCCGCGTCAACCGGGTCGAGCTCAAGGCGGTCGACCCGCCCGCGAGCGTGCAGGAGACGATGGAGAAGCAGATGCGCGCGGAGCGGGAGAAGCGCGCGTCCATCCTCACCGCCGAGGGCTTCAAGCAGTCACAGATCCTCACCGCCGAGGGAGAGAAGCAGTCCGCGATCCTGCGCGCCGAGGGCGAGGCACAGTCGAGGATCCTGCGGGCCGAGGGCGAGGCCCAAGCCATCCAGAAGGTCTTCGACGCCATCCACGCCGGCGATGCCGACGAGAAGGTGCTGGCCTACCAGTACATCCAGGCGCTGCCCGCCCTGGCCAACGGCACCGCCAACAAGGTGTGGGTGATACCCGCAGAGCTGTCCAAGGCGATGGAGAACATCAGCTCGGCCTTCGTCAAGGGAACGCCGGACGACGGAGGCTGACCCGGGTGAACCTGCTCCTGCTCGCCGGAGCAGGGGTGCTCGCCGGTGCGGTCAACGGCGTGGTCGGCAGCGGCACCCTGCTGACCTACCCGGTGCTGCTCGCAGCGGGGCTCCCGCCCGTGGTCGCCAACGGCACCAACTCGGTCGGCCTCGCACCCGGCAGCGCGATGGCGGCCTGGCTCTATCGCGACGAGCTGGCGGGTCGGCGAGCTCTGGTCCGCGTCCTGGCCTCGGCCGCCGCCGTAGGCGCGATCATCGGGGCCGCCCTGGTGCTCGCACTCCCTGCGTCGGTCTTCGAACGGGTCGTGCCGTGGCTCATCGTGCTCGCCTGCGTGCTCGTCGTCGCCCAGCCGCGGCTCGGGCGAGCGCTCACCGCGCGAGGACTGGATCCGGCGACCCTGCCGCGACGGGCGCTGGTGCCCACCGTTCTCGTCATCGGTGTCTACGCCGGCTACTTCGGTGCTGCGCAAGGAATCCTGCTGATGGCCGTTCTCGCGGCGCTGTACGACGCATCACTGCAACGATCGAACGCGCTGAAGAACGTGCTCCAGGGTGCCGCCAACGCAGCGGCGGCGATCGTCTTCATCGTGGCCGGGCTGGTGAGCTGGCCTGCGGCGCTGGCGCTGGGAGCAGGGTCGCTGGTCGGCGGGTCGGTCGGCGCACCGCTCGCACGTCGACTGCCCGACGCGGTGCTGCGCGGCGTCATCGTCGCGGTCGGTCTCGTCGCGGCCGGCGTGAGCATTGCGCGAGGCTGAGCCCATGGCCCACGTCGTCCCGGTGACCGATGCGCACGACCCACGCCTGCGCGACTACACCTCGCTCACCGACGTCTCGTTGCGACGCGTGCGCGAGCCGGCCGAGGGGCTCTTCCTCGCGGAGGGGGAGAAGGTGATCCTGCGCGCTCTCTCGGCGGGCTACCGACCCAGGTCGTTGCTGCTGAGCCGGCGCTGGTGGGCCGGGCTCGAGTCGGCCCTCGCCTCCCACGAGTGTCCGGCGTACGTCGGGGACGACGACCTGCTCGAGAGCGTCACCGGCTTCCGAGTGCACCGTGGCGCCCTCGCCTCGCTGCGACGTGAGCCGCTGCGCAGCATCGAGGAGGTGCTCGCGTCCGCCCGGCTCGTCGTCGTGCTCGAGGACCTCGTCGACCACACGAACGTCGGTGCGGTCTTCCGCAACGCCGCGGCACTCGGCGTCGACGCCGTGCTGGTCTCCCCGGAGTGCGCCGATCCGCTCTACCGTCGAAGCGTCAAGGTCTCCATGGGCAGTGTCTTCTCGGTGCCGTGGACCCGCGCGGACCCGTGGCCCGCGACGCTCGACGATCTGAGGGCCCGCGGGTTCCGCACCCTGGCGATGTCGCCGGAACCGAGCGGACGTTCTCTCGTCGACCTCCGCGGCCATGAGCGCGTGGCCGTGGTCCTGGGGACGGAGGGGGAGGGGCTCAGCGACGCGGCTCTCGAGCGGTGCGAGGAGCGGGTCCGGATCCCGATGAACGCCGGCGTCGACAGTCTCAACGTCGCCGCTGCGAGCGCGGTCGTGTTCTATGCGCTCGGCGCGGGTCAGGCGTAACGACCGACGTTGTCGGACCTCGTGCCCGAGCCGCGCACCTCGGTCCACGACGCCCTGACATCCTCCAGCAGGGTCGGGAGGACCGCGGCGTGCGCCGGCGACACCATCACGTGCAGACCAGGAGGACCGCCGCCCGTTCCGGTGAGCCGGTTGAAGTACCAGCCGCGTGACTCCAAGGCGTCACCGACGGCATACAGGTCGAGATCCGGGCTCGTCGACTCCCACGAGACGATGCTGCCGACCGGGTCTGCGATGACCGTGATGCCATCGAGCGAGGCGACGCCGTCGCGCAGCGCCTCGGTGGTGGCCAGCAGGTCGCGCACCACCTCGGTGAATCCGTCGCGGCCGAGGTGGCGCAGCACAGCCCACGCCGCGAGCACCGGAGCGGCCGACTTGGCACCGGCGACCGCCGGTGAGCCGTACAGCCCGGCAGGCCACTGGTCGTAGACGAACCACTGGTGGCCGGCCCAGTCGGCGTCGCGGTGGAGGACGACCGAGCATCCCTTGGGCACGTAGCCGTACTTGTGCAGGTCGACCGACATGCTCGTGACACCGGGCACGGAGAAGTCCCAGGGCGCGAGGGTGCGCACGCCCGCGCGTTCCGCAAACGGGAGGACCATCCCGCCGACGCAGGCGTCGACGTGGCAGCCTGCCCCGTTCTCCGCCGCGATCCTCGCCATCGCGGCGACGTCGTCGACCACGCCGTGCGGGTAGGAGAACGCCGAGGCCACGACGAGTGCCGTCGACTCGTCCACGAGCTCGCGCGCCGCATCGACGTCGACCCGCATCGAGCTGCCCTCGAGCGGGATCGAGCGGTAGTCCAGGTCGAGGAAGTGGGCCGCCTTGGCGTACGCCGGGTGCGCGGACGCCGGCGCGACGATGGCCGACCGGGTCACGCCTCGTGCCCGGGCTCGGCTGCGAGCGACGAGGCACGCCATCAGGATCGACTCGGTGCCGCCCGAGGTCGTGCTGCCTCCGCCGCCCGACGGCAGCCGGAGCAGCTCACCGATGTCGCGCACGACCTCCTCGGCCAGCCTGGCCTGCTCCGGGAAGCGGAAGGGGTTGAGCGCGTTGGAATACAGCATCCGGTCATGCACCGCGTGCGTCAGCCGCTCGAGGTCCGGGAGCCCGGTCGGGTAGGTGAGCCCGAACAGGTGCGCACCGTGGGGGTCGGTCTCGCGAGCACGCACCTCGTCGAGCAGGCCGAGGACCTCCTCGATCGAACGTCCTGCGTCGTCCATGCCTGGCAGGCTACGGCGCATGTCGGGGCCGGTGGGACGCATCGTGGTGGTTCGCCACGGTGAGACCGCGTGGAGCCGCGACGGACGGCACACGGGACGCACCGACGTGCCGCTCACCCCGGCCGGTGAGGAACGGGCGCGGGGGATCGGTGCCCGCCTCCTGACGGTGCTGCCCGGCCTGACGCCCGCGCTCGTGCTCAGCAGCCCCCTCGTGCGCGCACGGCGTACGGCGGAGCTCGCCGGTCTCGCACCGGCGCTCGACCCCGACCTGGGCGAGTGGGACTACGGCGACTACGAGGGTCGTACGACGGCCGAGATCCGGTCGAGCGCCGCCGATACCGACTGGTCGGTGTGGACCGCGCAGGCGGGACTGGGGGAGTCGTGCGCCGACGTCGGGGTGCGCGCGGCGCGCGTGATCCGGCGCTGCCTCCCCGTGGTGCGCGGAGGTGGTGACGTCGTGCTGGTGTCGCACGCCCACCTGCTCAGGATCCTCGCCGCCACCTGGCTGTCGCTGCCGCCGCAACGCGGCGACTCCTTCGTGCTGGAGCCGGCCGGTGTCGGGGTGCTCGGTCACGAGCGGGACACCCAGGTCCTTCGTAGCTGGAACGTGTGACCGACACCGCACCGGGGTCGCGCAGCTCCGCAGCTACCCGGCGCGTGCGCGACCGGCCGGGGCCCGTCCACCCCCGGGGGCTCAGGTCCGGC
>JANMMN010000247.1:0-8921 GCA_031373405.1 Actinomycetes bacterium | reverse complement strand
GTCAATCAGCTCATTACCAATAGCAATCGTGTCGCCATAATTGCTCAATTCTGCCCAACGGGGTGAGCCACGTCGCCGGGCGTCGTACCCTTCCCGAAGATCCGGTCGACGCCGAGCTCCGCGGACATCGACTCGTCGAAGCGAGGGCCACCCACCACGAGGAGCGGTCGTCGGTCGGCGGGGAACGCCTCGCGGAAGGCGGCGGTCATCTCTCGGGTGTTGTGCAGGTGCGTGTCGCGCTGCGTCACCACCTGCGAGACGAGCACGGCGTCGGCCTTGTGGGCCCGGGCCGCCTGCACGAGGTCGGGCACCGAGACCTGCGCGCCGAGGTTGACCACGACGAGCTCGGAGTAGTACTCCAGGCCCTTCTCCCCGGCGAAGCCCTTGATGTTGAGGATCGCGTCGATGCCCACCGTGTGGGCGTCGGTGCCGATGCAGGCGCCGACGACGACGATGGGGCGTCGCAGCCCCTTCTTGATCGTGGCGTTGGCCTCCTTCGGCGAGAGCAACGGGTAGTCGCGCTCGATCACGACCACCTCGCGGGTGTCGACGAGGTGCTGCACCGACCCGTACACGACGAAGAAGGTGAAGTCGGGTCCCATCGCCTTGGCGTGCACCACCATCGCGGGGTCCATCCCCATCTTGTTGGCGAGCAGCTGGGCCGCTCCCTCGGCGCGCTTGTCGTGCGGCAGCGGGAGGGTGAAGGACACCTGCACCATCCCGTCGGCCGTGGTGTCGCCATACGGCCGCACGATGTGCTTGCTCGGCTTGGTCATCGGGTCGCCCCCTCCTCGAGCAGGTCGGTTGCGGGGTTGAGGTAGCCGGGCTCCTTGCGCACGACGCCGTCGAGGCCGCGGCCCGCATCGGCTGGGCGTTTCATGAGCCCGAACGTGCCGTCGGCGATCGCCTCGAGCAACGTGTCGTCGACGATGGTGTCGAGGAGGTCGACCGCCTCCCCCAGCACCTGGCGGGCGCGCCGCGCGATGAACCCGTCGGGCGAGGGCCGGAAGTCCTCGCGCAGGTTTCCGGCCGCGTTGAACACGTAGCGGACGTTCTGCAGCGCGAGGTCGCGGTCGGACAACCAGGGGGTGACGACCGCCTCGGTCATCATCCCGACGAGCAGGATCCCCTGGCCGGTGAGCGCCCCCGCGAGGTTGAAGAACCCGTCGAGCAGGTAGCCACGGAACACGTCGCCGGTCATGTGCTTGGTCGGCGGCATCCACTTGAGCGGCGCGTCGGGGAACAGTGCGCGAGCGAGCATCGCGTGGGCGAGCTCGAGGCGGAACGAGTCGGGGATCTCGGGGTTGATCTCGAAGGCGTGCCCGAGCCCGAGCTGCCAGTCCTCGAGCCCGGCCTCCTTGGCGAAGAACTCGTTGAGCAGCTGGCTGACGGTCACCGTGTGCGCCACCTCGACCGCGTCAGCGGTGGTGAGGTAGTTGTCCTCGCCGGTGTTGATGATGATCCCGGCCCGGGCGTGGATCTGCCGGGAGAACCGCTGGTCGACGAAGGTCCGGATTGGGTTGATGTCGCGGAAGAGGATCCCGTACATCGAGTCGTTGAGCATCATGTCGAGCCGTTCGAGGCCCGCCAGCGTTGCGATCTCGGGCATGCAGAGCCCCGAGGCGTAGTTCGTGAGGCGCACGTAGCGGCCGAGCTCCGCGCTGGTCTCGTCGAGTGCAGCGCGCATCAGGGCGAAGTTCGCCTGCGTCGCGTAAGTGCCGGCGTAGCCCTCGCGGGTCGGGCCCTCGGGCACGTAGTCGAGCAGCGACTGCCCGGTCGAGCGGATCACGGCGATGACGTCGGCGCCCTCGCGCGCCGCTGCCTGCGCCTGCGGCATGTCTTCGTAGATGTCGCCGGTGGCCACGATGAGGTAGATCCACGGGGCCGGTGGCTGCCCGTACCTCGCGATCAGCTTGTCGCGCTGGCGGCGGCGGGCGTCGATCCGACGGATCCCAGCCGCGACCTGGGTGCGCGCGGCCTTCGCTGCCTTCGCGGCGTCCCTGCCCTCGGGGATCCGGAACGTGACCGACCCGGCTGCCGCCTTCTGAGCGAGCGTCTCGAGGTTGTCGCCGGTGCGGATCATCGCGTCCCACACCGGGAGTGAGACGCCGAGCTCGAGACCGACCTGCTCGCGGACGACGTCGACGAGGCGGTTGACCCACGGGATGCCGTCGACGTCGGCACCCTCGAGCCCGGCCAGGCGCAGCACCGCCCGCTCGACCGAGACGGTGGTGTGCCGCTTGGCGAGGGACACGACCGGCGCGCCGGCCTTGCGGGCCAGCGATCGCGCCTTGCGGATCGTGACGGGGTCCAGGTCGAGCATGCGACGGGGATCGCTTGCGGAGCGGCTCACGCCGCCACCTCCTCGAGTGCGCCGGTGTCGTGCACGGTCGTCCCACGCAGCACGGTGCGCAGGCAGGTCGGGACGCGGTGCCCGCCGGACAGGTCGGGCCAGCCCGACTCGTCGGTCGGGAAGTCTGCACCCCAGACGGCGTACGTCGCAGGCGCTCCCACGACGAGGCGACCTGAGCGCTCGTCCCCCACCGCGGCGTGACCGGCGCGGGTGTGAGCGTCGAACGCGGTGCGCAGGTCGAGCGACTGGGCCGAGGTGCGGTGGTGCACGGCGGCCCGTACGCCGCCCCACGGGTCGAGCGGGGTCACCGGGGAGTCCGAGCCGAGCACGAGTGCGACTCCGGCGGCATGCAGGTCGGCGTACGGGTTGAGCCGGGTTCCGCGCCCGGGGCCGAGCCGTTCGGCGTACATGCCGCGCTCGCCGCCCCACGCCGCGTCGAAAGCCGGCTGGACGGAGGCGAGCACGCCCAGGTCCGCGAGCACGTCGATCTGGTCGGGGTCGAGCATCTCGGCATGCTCGAGCCGGTGCCGCAGCGCACGCAGTCGACCGGCGCCGAGCATCTCGGCGGCGCGACGCTGTCCGGTCACGACGACATCCATCGCCGCGTCGCCGATCACGTGGAAGCCCGCCTGCACCCCTGCCTCGGTCGACCGGGTGAGGTGGTCCGTGACCGCGGCTGCGTCGAGGTAGAGGGCCCCGCTGGTGTGCCGGGCGTCGGCGTACGGGGAACGCAGGCAGGCAGTGCGCGAACCGATGGCGCCGTCGACGAACAGGTCGCCCGCGAGACCGTGGCCGCCGAGCTCCTGCAGGACCTCGAGCCCGCCGCCGGCGGCCACCTCGCCCCAGTAGGCGACGACGTCGGGCAAGGACCTCTCGCGCGCGAGTGCGATCAATGCCGCGGTGTCCTCGGTGCCGGAGATCTCGGGGCCCGCCATCTCGTGCAGGACGGCGATGCCCCGGGACGCAGCGGTGCGCATCGTGACGAGCTGGGCGTCGGCTCGCTGCCCCGCGGTCAGCGAGCCGAGGGCGGTCGAGCGCACGGCATGGTGCGCCTGGCGGGAGATCCAGCCGTGCGCGGCGTATCCCTCGAGCAGCTCGACCCCCCGGGTCGAGGCGAGCAACGCGCCGCTCGCCAGTGCCGAGTGGACGTCGACGCGCGAGAGGTAGACGAGTGATCCGTAGGCCGCTCGGTCCAGCTCTGCGGCGGTGGGCAGCTCGCGCACCCCCCAGGTGGTCTCGTCCCACCCGTGACCGAGCACGGGAGCGCCACGAAGCTCCCGTGTCCGCCGGGAGACCGCCTCGAGGACGTCGGCCTTCGACCGCGCAGTCGACAGGTCGAGACCCGTGAGCACCAGGCCGGTGTCGGTCGCATGGACGTGCCCGTCGACGAACGCCGGCAGGAGCCAGGATCCGTCGAGGCGCACGACGGCGTCAGCGCGGGGCGCGTCGGAGTCGGGGCCGACCCACGCCACCATGCCGTCCGTCTCGAGCACCGACGCGTGGCGGATCTCCCCGTCGTGCAGGACGCGCCCACCGCGCAGCAGGGTCGTGCTCATGAGCTCACGCGTGCCCCTCGGCCGCGAGCCGCGCGCTGAACAACCGCTCGACGCCCGGCTCCGTGCGCAGCAGGTCGAACGCGAGCTCCGCGTGACCGGGCGTGAAGCCGTTGCCGATGAGCATGGTGACGTCCGCGGCGAGGCCCTCGGCACCGAGCGCGGCGGTCGCGAACGAGGTCGCCATCGAGAAGAAGATGACCGTGCCGCCGTCGCCGGTGGCCAGGATCGCGCCGTGCTCGCAGCCGGGCACGTCGACGCAGACGACGACGATGTCGGCCAGGCCGCCGAGCGCCGTCGTGATCGCGTCGGAGAGACCGACCGGGTCGCGGGCATCCGCGAGCGCGACCACGTCGGCCAGCCCGGACTCGGTGAGGGCATCCACCTCGCGCTGCACGGGCACGACGCCGACGGTGCGCGCTGCGCCGGCGCGACGGGCCGCCGCCAGCGACAGCGATCCACTCTTGCCCGCCCCCCCGATCACGGCGACCGTGGGGACGGTGCCCGCGTCGATGTAGCGGCCGACCACCCGGGCGGTGAGGGCTGGGGCGCCACACACGTCCATCACCATCATGGCCAGAGCACCGGGCAGGTCCTCCGGCACCTTCGCGACGATCGTGCGGTCGAACAGGATCGCGTGGCCGTCACAGGGCACCTGCTCGCTGCGGCCGTCCCAGTCGCGCAGGTCGTCCTCGATGACTAGCGGGGTGAGGGTGAGCGACACCAGCGTCGTGACGTGGTCGCCGACCTCGAGCTCGTGATGCTGGCTCTCCGGCCCGACCTCCTCGACGACGCCGACGAGCATGCCCCCGGAGCCCGTCACGGGGTTGTGCATCTTGCCGCGTGTCCGCACGATCCCGAGCACCTCGGCGCGCACCGCCTCGCCGTCACCACCGTGCTTGTCCCAGAGCTGCCGGAAGCTGGCTGCGTCGAGGTTGAGCCTGCTCACCCGGACCCGGACCTCGCCGGTCGAGAGCTCGGGGCTGGCGTCGAGCTTCCAGGCTGCCTGAGGCAGGACGCCCACCGGCTCCAGGACACGGTGCAGCCCCACCGGGCTGACGGGGTGACGGGTGCTCACGCTGCCTGATCCTTCCGTGCCACCGAGGCGGCCGTGGGTGACTCCGTGAAGCCGACGGAGGCGAGATACTTTGCCCCATTTCCGATCTGTGGGCGGAAATCGTTCGGCTTGATGATGCCAGATCGGCAGGATATCCCGTATCGTCCTGACCCACGTACCCGCTGCGGCGGGTAGGACCACACTCGTGCGACAACACCGATGTCGCGCCGTCCATCCCGGAGGAACCGTGACCGAGACCCTCGAGGGCGCAGTCCAGGCCGCCGACGGCCGCGCCCTGCCGCAGCCCTATGCCTACACCCAGCACCCCCTCGTCGAGCCGGACTGGCGCCGCTTCCCCGGCTGGAAGGACGTCACCGAGCAGGAGTGGCGCTCCGCCCAGTGGCAGCGCTCGCACTGTGTGAAGAACACCGCCCAGTTCCGCAGCGTCCTCGGTGACCTGGTCGACGAACGGTTCTACGCCGACATCGAGGCCGACATCGCCCGGGCAGCGACGATGTCGATGCTGCTGCCGCCGCAGATGATCAACACGATGGCGCGGTACGCCGACGTCGGTGGCGCCGGGTCGCTCACCGATGCCTTCTACGCCGATCCGGTGCGCCGCTACATGCTCCCGGTCTTCTCCGACCGGCGCACCGAGTGGACCAGCCACCCGCACGCCACCCGCGACTCGCTGCACGAGCACGAGATGTGGGCGGTCGAGGGCCTGACGCACCGCTACCCGACCAAGGTGCTCGCGGAGATGCTGCCGACCTGCCCGCAGTACTGCGGGCACTGCACCCGCATGGACCTCGTCGGAAACTCGACACCCATGGTCGACAAGCTCAAGTTCATCACCAAGCCGGACACCCGTTACCAGGAGATGCTCGACTACCTCCGCGCCAACCCGGGTGTCCGCGATGTCGTCGTGTCCGGGGGCGACGTCGCCAACATGCCGTGGGCGCGCCTCGAGTCCTTCGTCGCAGCGCTGCTCGAGGTCGACAACATCCGAGACATCCGCCTGGCATCCAAGGCGCTCATGGGCCTCCCCCAGCACTGGCTGCAGGACGACGTGCGGGCCGGCATGGAACGGCTCGCGACCACCGCGCGCCAGCGTGGCGTCGGGCTCGCGATCCACACCCACGTCAACTCCGCCGTGTCCGTGACGCCGCTCGTCGCCGAGGCGACCCGCGCGATGCTCGATGCCGGCGTCCGCGACGTACGCAATCAGGGCGTCCTCATGCGGGGGGTCAACGCGACGGTCAACGACCTGCTGGACCTGTGCTTCTCGCTCCTCGACGGCGCCGGGATCATGCCCTACTACTTCTACATGTGCGACATGATCCCCGCGGCCGAGCACTGGCGGCTCGCCGTCTGGGAGGCCCAGGCACTCCAGCACGGGATCATGGGCTACCTGCCCGGGTTCGCCACGCCGCGCATCGTCTGCGACGTGCCGTACGTCGGCAAGCGCTGGGTGCACCAGGTGCACGAGTACGACCGCGAGCGCGGCGTCTCCTACTGGACCAAGAACTACCGCACGGGTATCGAGACCGAGGACGCCCAGGCGCTCGACCGCACGTATGAGTACTACGACCCGATCCACACCCTCCCGGCCGTGGGCCAGGACTGGTGGAGCGAGCACGGCGGCGTCGCGGTGGCCAACGCCGGCCGCGAAGTCCACAGCTAGCCCCTGGCCGCCCGCTCGCTCCAGTCGCCCGTGTGTGGGAGGTGCGCTAGATCGCCGGGGGGCGGTTCTCGTACGGCGTGGAGAGCACGACGCTGGTGCGGGTGCTCACGTTGGCCTTGGCCCGGATCTCGGCAAGGAGCTGCTCGAGGTCGGACGGGCCGGCGACCCGCACCTTGAGCACGTAGGACTCGTCGCCGGCCACCGAGTGGCAGGCCTCGATCGCCGACACCTCGCGCAGGCGCGCGGGCGCGTCGTCGGGAGCGGCGGGGTCGATGGGCTTGATCGAGATCAGCGCGGTGAGCGGGAGCCCCAAGGCCTCGTGGTCGACGACGGCGACGTAGCCCTTGATCACGCCACGCTGCTCGAGGCGCCGCACCCGCTGGTGCACGGCCGAGGTCGAGAGCCCGGTGGCTTTGCCGAGGTCGGTGTAGGACATCCGGCCGTCGACGGACAGCAGCCCCACGATCGCCCGATCGAGCTCCTCCACCGTGCCAGTTCCCCTCATCAGGAGGCCGCCGTACGACGGCCGCGGCCCCACCGGGGCCAACCTATCCACCGCGACGGCGCGTTGGGCGCCCGACCGGTGCTCAGGTGGTGATCGCCCGCCCGATCACCATGCGCTGCACCTGGTTGGTGCCCTCCACGATCTGCAGCACCTTGGCCTCGCGCATGTAGCGCTCGACCGGGAAGTCCTCGACGTAGCCGTAGCCGCCGAAGACCTGCACCGCGTCGGTCGTCACCCGCATCGCCATGTCGGTGGCGAAGAGCTTGGCCTGGGCCGCCGCGACCGAGAACTCCATCCCGCGGTCCTTGCGACGGGCGGCCGCGAGGTAGAGCGCGCGAGCCGCAGCGATCCCCGTGGCCATGTCGGCCATCATGAACTGCATGCCCTGGAACTCCGCGATCGCCTTGCCGAACTGGCGTCGCTCCTTCGCGTACGCCGTGGCCGCGTCCAGTGCGGCCTGCGCGAGACCGACGGCGCACGCAGCGATCCCGAGCCGTCCGGCGTCGAGCGCAGCGAGGGCGATCTTGAAGCCTTGGCCCTCGGCGCCGATCAGCCGGTCGACGGGCACGTGGACGTCCTCGAGGATCACGCCGGCCGTGTGCGAGGCTTTCGCGCCCATCTTGCGCTCGGGTGTCGCACCCGAGAGTCCCGCCGCATCACCCTCGACGAGCAGGCACGAGATGCCACGCGCACCGTCGTCGGAGGTGCGCACCATGACGTCGTAGAAGTCCGCGATGCCGCCGTGGGTGATCCACGCCTTCGCGCCGTCGACGACGTACTCGTCGCCGACCCGGACGGCCCGCGTCGTGAGCGCCGCGGCGTCGGAACCGGACTGCGACTCCGAGAGACAGTAGGCACCTAGCAGGTCGCCGGCCAGCATCTCCGGCAGCCATCGGGCCTTCTGCTCGTCGGTGCCGTAGTTGGCGACCGGGAAGCACGCGAGCGCGTGCACCGACACCGAGATGCCCACCGAGAGCCAGGCGCCGGCGAGCTCCTCGAGCGCCTGCAGGTAGATCTCGAAGGGCTGGCCGGCGCCGCCGTACTGCTCGGGGTAGGGCAAGGACAGCAGGCCGGCCTTGCCGAGCGTGCGCATGACCTCGCGCGGGAAGACGCCGTCCTTCTCCGCGACGTCGACGGCGGGGCGCAGCTCCGCATCGGCGATGTCGCGGACGAGGTGCAGCAGGTCGACGCCCTCCTCGGTCGGGAGGAGTCGGTCGGCAGGAGCGAACGAGAGCGCCATCTAGACCACCATCAGGTCGCGGGGACGCAGGTTGAGGCGCTCGCCGGAAGCCTCGCCGCACACGACGATGTCCTCGATCCGCGCGCCGTGCCGGCCGGGCAGGTAGATGCCCGGCTCGATCGAGAACGCCATCCCGGGCTCGAGCAGCTCGGTGTTGCCGGCCACGATGTAGGGCTCCTCATGGGTCTCGAGCCCGATCCCATGACCCGTGCGGTGCACGAAGAACTCGCCGTACCCGGCCGCCACGATGACGTCGCGGGCGGCGGCATCGACGCTCTCCGCGCTCACCCCCGGGCGGACGTGCTCGCAGGCCGCGAGCTGGGCCTCGAGCAGCACCGCGTAGTACGCCGCGAAATCCGCCGGCGGCTCCCCCACGCTGTAGGTGCGGGTCTCGTCGCTGCAGTAGCCGTCCGGCATGGTGCCCCCGATGTCGACGACGACTGGGTCGCCCGTCTCGATCACCCGGTCGGAGAGCTCGTGGTGCGGGCTCGCCCCGTTGGGGCCGCTCGCGACGATGACGAAGTCGACC
>JANMMN010000246.1:0-1669 GCA_031373405.1 Actinomycetes bacterium | reverse complement strand
GCCGGAAGCGGTGGTACGCGTCCTGCAGGGCGTCCGAGGCGTCCTCGGGATCGGAGGTGGTCCGCAGGGCAACCGCCCAGAGCCGGTCGCGGTGCCGACGTACGAGCTCGCCGAACGCCTCGGGGTCCCCGGCCACGTGGGCCGCCATCAGCGCGTGGTCGTCCCGCGGGTCGGCGGCTGCGGAGGGGTCGGTCATGGCGCCGGTCAGCCTACGGGTCCGGTCGGTGCACACCGGTGCACCGGCGCCGTGGTGCGGTCACGAGTGCCCATCGATCTAGGCTCCCCCCGTGGACCTCACGACCGCGATCCTCACGGCGCTCGGACTGGCCGGTGCCGCGGGGCTCAACGCCTACGTGCCCCTGCTGGTCGTCGGCGTCCTGGGCCGTGCCGAGATCATCACCGTGCCCGCGCCGTACGACGGGATCACCTCGAACCTGGCGCTGGTCGTCGTCGGGGCGCTGTTCGCGGTGGAGTTCCTCGCCGACAAGGTGCCGGGCGTCGACTCGGTCAACGACGTGGTGCAGACCGTGGTGCGCCCGCTCGCCGGCGCGCTGCTCGCTGCCGGCAGCATCGGGATCGGGACCGACGTGCCCCCGTGGGTCGGTGTCGTGGCCGGTGTCGTCACGGCGGGCGGGGTGCACGCGGCCAAGGCCGCGGCGCGACCGCTGATCAACGTCGCGACCGGCGGCGCAGGCGGCCCCGTCGTCAGCGTGGTCGAGGACATCGTGTCCGTGGTGGGGAGCATCCTCGCCCTGCTCGCCCCCGTGCTGCTGCTGGTGCTCGTGCTCGCCGGGGTGCTGCTGCTGCGCCGGTGGTGGCGGCGACGTCGGGTGGCGCGCGCCTCGACCGCGCGGGCGTGAGCGACCTCAGCCGCGGACGATCACGTCGGACACGCCGCCCTGGTAGGAGCCATCCTCCGACGGGAGCTGGGTCAGCCAGACGAGCAGGTAGCGGGTGGTGACCGGGCTCGGCACCCGCAGGACGAGCGAGCCGCCGGCACCGGTGACCTCAGCCATCGACCGGAACCGCTCGGGTGCCACGGTCGGGTCGTCCGAGGAGCGCAGCGACAGGTCGGTGCCGTTGCCGACGAGACGCAGCTCGACGACGGAGACGGGGCGAGGGGCGCCGAGGTCGAGCAGCAGACCCACCCCGGGCTTCCCCGACAGGTCGGCCGACCGGTAGCGGACGGTGCGCCATGCGGTCGAGGGGTTGTCGTCGATCGCGAGCGGCGCCAGCCGGGGATTCTCCTCCTGGGTGTCGCCGAAGGGGTCGAAGTCACGGACGGACACCACCGGGATCACCCGCTCGCCGGCGCTCGGCGGGGCCGCAGCCACGGTCGAGGGGAGGGCACTGCTCGACCCGGGCGCGGGCCGCACCGAGGTCAGGGCACCGCTGCCGGCACCCAGCACGAGCGAGAGGCCGAGCGCGCCGATGCCGACCGCCGCGGCCGCCCCGGCGGCGACGGACCCGACCCGCAGGGCGGTGCGGCTGCGCAGCGGAGCCGACCGGATCGGTTCGGGCCCGACCGCGGCCGCGAGCGCGACCACGACCTGGCCGATCTCGGTGAACGCCGGGTCGCCCTTCGGCGGCGTGGTCGTCACGAGCGAGCGGGCGACGATGCGGTCGAGGTCGGAAGGGACGTCGGCCACGACCCGGCTCGGCCAGGGTG
>JANMMN010000117.1:0-7841 GCA_031373405.1 Actinomycetes bacterium | reverse complement strand
CAGGCGGATCCAGAAGCTCAGGCCGAGGTCCGCGCTGTCCCCCGCGGTCCACGCCACCGAGTCGCCCGGCTCGCCCTGGGCGAACGACGATGCCAGCACGTCGGCACCCACACCTGACGCGTGCTCGAGGAGCGACTCGGCAAGGTCGACGTCCGGTGTGGCCCAGGCGACGTCGATCCGGTCGCTCACCGCGAACCCGGCCGCCTTCCGCGCGTCCTGCAGGAGCCGCACGGTCTCACGCGCGAGCCCGGCGCGGCGCAGCGCAGGTGTGAGCTCGAGATCGAGCGCCACCGTCTCGGCGCCGTCATGGGCGACCGCCCACCCGGCGCGCGGCGTCTCGGTGACAAGGACGTCGGCCTCGTCCAGCTCGACCGCCACCCCGTCGACGAGCACGGACGCCACCCTCCCCGAGCGCAGTGCGGAGACCAGTGCGGCGGCGTCCGCATCGGCGAGGGCGGCTGCGACCCGCTGGGTGCCCTTGCCGAACCGCTTGCCGAGCGTGCGGAAGTTGGCTTTCACGCTGATGTCGACGAGGTCACCCGCGGTGTCCCCGAGGGCGATCAGCTCGCCGCAGTTGAGCTCCTCGCTGACCTCGGCGCGAAGCTCCGTCGGCAGGCGGTCCCACCCCGGTGCAGCAACCAGGGCCCGACCGAGCGGCTGGCGGGTGCGCACGCTCGACGTCGCACGCGCCGCGCGGCCCAGCTCGACCAGGCGTCGGACGAGGGCCATCTCCTCGGCCAGGAGGTCGTCGACGAGGGAGGCGTCGGCCTCGGGCCAGGAGGCAAGATGCACGGAGTCGGTCAGCTCGTCGCTCGTGGCATGGAAGAGGTCCTGCCAGACCTGCTCGGTGATGAACGGGGTGAACGGCGCCATGAGCAGTGTCACCACGCGCAGACACTCGTGCAGGGTCTCGAGCGCTGAGGGGTCGCCCGCCCAGAAGCGCCGCCGCGACCGGCGGACGTACCAGTTCGACAGGTCGTCGACGTATGCCGAGAGCAGTCGACCGGCTCGCTGCGTGTCGTAGGACGCGAGCGCGTCATCGACCTCGCGGGCGAGGCGGTGCACTTCGGAGAGCGCCCACCGGTCGAGTGCGGGACGCTCGGCCACGGGCGGAGCGGCATGCGAGCTCGGCTCGAAGCCTGCCTCACGCGCGTAGAGCACCTGGAAGGACACGGTGTTCCAGTAGGTCAGCAGCGTCTTGCGCACGACCTCCTGGATGGTGCCGTGCCCGACCCGCCGCGACTGCCAGGGCGACCCACCGGCGAGCATGAACCACCGCACGGCATCGGCTCCGTGCTCGTCCATCAGCGGGATCGGCTCGAGCACGTTGCCGAGGTGCTTGCTCATCTTTCGGCCCTCCTCGTCGAGGATGTGACCGAGGCAGAGCACGGTCTTGTAGGACGACCGGTCGAAGACGAGCGTGCCGATCGCCATCAGCGTGTAGAACCAGCCGCGGGTCTGGTCGATCGCCTCACAGATGAAGTCTGCGGGGTAGCGGTCGGCGAACTCTGCGGTGCCCTGATGCGGATAGCCGAACTGCGCGAAGGGCATCGCGCCGCTGTCGTACCACGCGTCGATGACCTCGGGCACCCGTGACATGGGCTCGCCACACTCGGCGCAGGGGAAGGTCACGTCGTCGACGAACGGTCGATGCGGGTCGAGCTCGTCGAGGTCGCGCCCTGCACGCGCTCCGAGGTCGGCCAGCGACTCGATGCAGGTGAGGTGACCTGACTCGCACCGCCAGATGGGAAGCGGCGTCCCCCAGTAGCGGCTGCGTGAGAGCGCCCAGTCGATGTTGTTGTGCAACCAGTCGCCGTAGCGGCCCCACTGGATGGTGGGTGGGTGCCACTCGGTGGCCGCGTTCTCGCGCAGCAGCGCGTCCTTCACGGCGGTGGTGCGGATGTACCAGGACAGCTGCGCGTAGTAGACGAGCGGCGTGTGGCAGCGCCAGCAGTGCGGGTAGGAGTGCTCGTACGGCACGTGCTTGAACAGCAGGCCACGCTCCTGCAGGTCGTCGACGAGCACGGCATCGGCCTTCTTGAAGAACATGTCGCCGACCAGTGGCACGCTGGCGTCGAACCGGCCGTCGGGACGCAGCGGATTGACCACGGGGAGCCCGTAGGCGCGGCACAGCGCGAGGTCCTCGGCACCGAAGGCGGGTGCTTCGTGCACGATGCCCGAGCCGTCCTCGGTGGTGACGAACGCGGCCGCGAGCACGGTGTGCAGAGGTGCGTCGGTCTCGGGGAACTCCACGCCCGTGAAGGGACGCGAGTACGGCGTACCCACGACGTCGGCGCCTATCACCGTCTCGAGCACCACGCTGTCCTCGCCAAGGACTGCTTCGCGCAGCGCCGCTGCGACGAGCAGCAGCTCGCCATCGGCCGTGCGCGCGACGACGTACTCGACGTCGGGGTTCACGGCGCACGCGGTGTTGGAGACCAGTGTCCACGGAGTCGTCGTCCACACCAGCAGTGCGAGCCCGGGGTGGCGACCGACCAGGTCGCCGTCGGTCACAGGGAAACGGACGTAGACCGACGGGTCGACGACCGTCTCGTAGCCCTGGGCGAGCTCGTGGTCGGACAGGCCGGTGCCGCACCGCGGGCAGTACGGCGAGACGCGGTGGTCCTGCACGAGCAGGCCCTTGTCGAAGATCTGCTTGAGCGACCACCAGACGCTCTGGACGTACTGCGGGTCCATCGTCCAGTAGGCATCGCCGAGGTCGACCCAGTAGCCCATCCGCTCGGTCAGGTCGGCGAAGGCGCCGACGTAGCGCAGCACCGAGTCGCGGCACCGAGCGTTGAACTCCGCGATGCCGTAGGCCTCGATGTCCTTCTTGCCGGCGAAGCCGAGCTCCTTCTCCACGGCGAGCTCGACCGGGAGACCGTGGCAGTCCCAGCCGGCCTTGCGCGGGACGTGGTACCCCTTCATCGTCCGGTAGCGCGGGACGACGTCCTTGAACACCCGTGCCTCGACGTGGTGGGTGCCGGGCATGCCGTTCGCCGTCGGTGGGCCCTCGTTGAACACCCACAGCGGGCGGCCCTCGGTGGCGTTGAGCGAGCGGGCGAAGATGTCGCGCTCGCGCCAGAGCTCGAGGACGGCGTGGTCGAGTGCGGGCAGGTCCACCTGCGGGGGTACCGGGCGGTACATCGACATCCTTCGTCGTGCGATCGACCCGGACATCGCCCGGGCGGGCTCGGACGAAGGGACGAGGTGAGCGACCGGTGTCCGGTCGGCACCCCGCGGTACCACCCTCCTTGGCCCGGCGCACGCGCCGAGCCCGCTCTCGTGGGTCCAGGCAGCCGGGTCTACCCCGCAGTCGCCTGCGGCTCCTCCGACGGCTGATGGGGTGATCTTCGCTCCGCGCACACCCCCGGGCTCGCACCGTCCCCGGGTCGCTCCTGGCTGCCTGCGGGACTACTCGTCCCCGTCGTCGCCGTGCCTGAACTCGGGGACAGGCTACCGGGCCGCAGGCATGGCAGGCTCGCGCGTATGCCCGCGAGCCCTGAGCCACCCGTCCGCCTGGCGGTCCGGGTCCGGCCGGGAGCGTCCCGGACCCGCGTGGGCGGCCGGTACGGCGAGGGACCGGACGCCCCTCTCGTCGTCGCCGTGAGTGCTAGCGCGGTCGAGGGTGCAGCCACCGAGGCGGTGCTGCGGGCCGTGGCCGAGGCGCTCGACCTCCGCCCTCGCCAGGTCAGCCTGGTGCGCGGCGTGAGCAGTCGCGAGAAGCTGCTCGAGATCAGCGACCCGCCGGTCGACCTCGCCGAGCGAATCGCCCGGGTGGCCGCCGCCCCGACCTTCTGACCCGTTCCCTCGGGACTGAGGGGGTCAGGTATATGTCCGGAATGTCGGACCTCGTGCCTGTAATTGTCACCCGGCCGCCCGACATTGGCGGTCGCTGCGTGGAATCCCGTCGTACGGGGGGCGGCGCGCCTTGTTGATCATCGTCGGGGCCCCACCTATCCTCGCGTGACTCCCGAACCGGTGAACCGCATCGCGACGGAGTCGCTGCGTCAGGTCCGGGCACCGGCCCGGCCCTCGAAGGAGGCGGCCATGGCTGCGCCCGCGAAGAAGGCCACGACCGCGAAGCCGGCCACCGCCACGAAGGTCGCTCCCGGCTCGAAGCGCGCTCCCGGCTCGAAGCGCGCTCCCGCGACCAGGGCTGCGGCAACGAAGGTGGCAGCTCCGAAGAAGTCGGCACCCGCCACGAAGACGTCGGCACCCGCCACGAAGAAGTCGGCACCCGCCACCAAGGTCGCACCCGCCACGAAGGCGGCACCCGCGAAGAAGTCGCCACCTGCGAAGAAGGTCGCACCCGCGAAGAAGTCGCCACCAGCGAAGAAGGTGGCACCCGCGAAGAAAGTGGCACCCGCGACGAAAGTGGCACCCGCGACGAAGCTGGCACCCGCCACGAAGGCGGCACCCGCCAAGAACGTGGCACCCGCGACGAAGGTCGCACCGACCACGGCGATTCCGGTGTCGCGTGCGCGGGCCAGTGCCGGCTCAGCGTCCGCGCCTCGGGTCACGCCAGCCGCGCCCAAGCCGACCCCGGTGCGGGCGACCAGACCGGGCGCGGCCAAGGGACCGAGGCTGGCCGTCCGTGAGGACGAGTCGCCCTGGACCAAGTCCGAGCTCGTCGAGGTGCGCACCGAGCTCGAGGTGGAGATCCGGCGCCTCGTCCAGCAGATCTCCGGCGCCGAGGAGGGGATCGCCGACCTGCTGCGCGACTCCGGCGACGGCGCCGGCGACGACCAGGCCGACGCGGGCACCAAGACCTTCGAGCGCGAGCACGAGATGTCGCTGGCCAACAACGCACGCGAGCTGCTCGTCCAGAACGAGCGCGCGCTCGCCCGGCTCAACGACCGCACGTACGGCGCGTGCGAGCGTTGCGGCAAGCCGATCGGCAAGCTTCGGCTGCAGGCATTCCCGCGCGCGACCCTGTGCGTGTCGTGCAAGCAGCTGGAGGAGCGGCGCTGATCGCGCCCGTCGCGGTCCCCCGCGATTCGTCGCCGTCCTGCCGTCCGACGTACCCTCGGTTCTCGTGACCGAGCATCCCGTCGAGCCTGACCTCGCCCCGGCTCCCGATCTGCCCGGGGAGCCTGATGCCAGTGTCCATGCGCGCCCACCGGGCAACGACCGGCTGGTGCGCATCACGTTCGCGATCGCGACGGTCGTCGTGGTTCTCGACCAGCTGACCAAGTTCCTCGCCGTGCGCTACCTCGAGGGCCAACCGTCGATCGACATCCTCGGGCCGTGGCTGCGGCTGTCCTTCCTGCGCAACTCCGGCGCAGCGTTCAGCCTGGGCACCGGCTACACCTTCATCTTCACCGGGATCGCGATCGCCGTGGCCGTCGTGATCGTCCGCACGTCGCGCAAGCTCGGCAGCCTCGGTTGGGCGATCGCCCTCGGCGGTCTGCTCGGCGGGGCCTTGGGCAACCTTCTTGACCGGCTCCTCCGCGAACCAGGGTTCATGCGCGGGCACGTCGTCGACTTCATCGCGTTCCCGAACTTCCCTGTCTTCAACCTCGCCGACTCCGCGATCGTGTGCTCGAGCATCCTGATGGTGGTCCTCGCCGTACGCGGCACGGAGATCGACGGCAGGCGGGTGTAGCCGTGGGGGACATCCGCTCGTTGCCCGTTCCCGAGGGACTCGAAGGTGAGCGGGTCGACGCTGCGCTCGGCCGGCTGTTCGGCCTCTCGCGGACCAAGGCCGCCGACCTGATCGCGTCCGGAGCGGTGACGCTCGACGGGTCTGCCGTGAGCAAGTCCGCGCGCGTGGTGACCGGGAGCTGGCTCGAGGTGGCGCTGCCCGATCCGCCCGCACCGGTGACCCTCGTCGCCGAGACGGTCGAGGGACTCCGCATCGTGCACGACGACCACCACATCGTGGTCGTCGACAAGCCGGTGGGCGTCGCCGCGCACCCGTCCCCGGGCTGGACCGGGCCGACCGTGGTCGGCGGTCTGGCCGGTGCCGGCTATCGCATCTCGACCTCTGGAGCGGCAGAGCGTCAGGGCGTCGTGCACCGCCTCGACGTGGGGACGACCGGGCTCATGGTCGTCGCGAAGAGCGAGCGCGCCTACACCCTGCTCAAGCGCGCGTTCAAGGACCGCACGGGCGAAAAGGTCTATCACGCACTGGTCCAGGGCCAGATGGATCCCTCCCGCGGCACGATCGACGCCCCCATCGACCGCCACCCGACCCACGAGTACCGGTGGGGGGTCGTCACGGGTGGCAAGCCCAGCATCACGCACTACGAGACGCTCGAGGCGTTCCGGCACGCGTCGTTGCTCGAGGTGCACCTCGAGACCGGGCGCACCCACCAGATCAGGGTGCACACCTCAGCGATGCGGCACCCGATCGTCGGCGACCTCACCTACGGTGCCGATCCCGTGCTCGCCCAACGGATCGCGCTGCTCCGCCAGTGGCTGCACGCGGTCAAGCTCGGCTTCGACCACCCCGGCACGGGCCACCGGGTCGAGTTCACCTCCCCCTACCCCCCCGACCTCGCCCAAGCCCTCACCGCCATCTCCACCAGCCGACCCCGCTGAAGGGTCCATAGGTTCGATAGGACCGAACCGGGCTCACCTTCATCGCTGGCTACCCGTCACCCGCGAAGTCGGGCGGTACGCCGAGGATCCTGGGAGACTCTGCGCTCATGGATCTCGCCACGGCCACGAGCCTCGTCGACGAGGAGCTCGCGGCGTTCCGCGCCGACACCGAGACTCCGGGCGCGGCGTACGCGCTGCTCAAGGACGGCGTGGTGGTGCACCACGGAGGCACGGGCACGACGCACCTCGGCACCCGTACGACACCTGGCCTCGACACGATCTTCCGCATCGCCTCGATGACGAAGAGCGTGACCGCGTCCGCCGTGCTCCTGCTGCGAGACCGACAGGCCCTGCGACTCGATGACCGGCTGGAGTCGTACCTGCCCTGGGCGGCCTCGTTGCGCGGGTCGATCGAGGGCCCGCCGATCGAGCTCCGGGACCTGCTCACGATGACGGCCGGCTTCCCCACCGACGACCCGTGGGGCGATCGCCAGGAGGACCTCCCGATCCCTGACTTCGACGCCCTGGTCGCCGGCGGGCTGTCGTTCGCGGCCGTTCCCCGCACGGCTTGGGAGTACTCCAACCTCGGCTACGCCCTCCTCGGCCGCGTGATCGGAGCCGCCACCGGGCGCGACTACCGGGAGTTCGTCCGCACCGAGCTGCTCGAGCCGCTGGGCATGACCTCGACGGCATTCGACGTCGACGCGTTGCCGGCACGCCGGTCGGCGCAGGGCTACGCCCCGGTCGCGGCCGGGCTCGTGCCCGAGCCGTTCACCGCCTCGGGTGCCTTCAGCCCCATGGGTGGCCTGTTCAGCACCGTGCGCGATGTCGCCACCTGGGTTGCCGGGTTCCAGCGGACCTGGGCAGATGCCGGCACCGACGACCACCCGCTCGACCGGTGGAGCCGACGCGAGATGCAGGAGCCGCAGCGGTACGTCGCCACCGTGGTGACACCCGGCTCGGCCGGCGACGCCCAGGTGGTCTCGTCGAGCTACGGCTTCGGCCTCGTCGTCGACGACGACCTGCGCCTGGGTCGCACCGTCTCGCACTCGGGCGGCTACCCGGGCTTCGGCTCCCACATGCGCTGGCACCCGGGTACCGGCTGGGGGGTGGTCGTGCTGGCCAACCGGAGCTACGCCCCCGCCTTCCGGATCGCGACTGAGCTGCTCTCGTCGATCGTCTCGGCACAGCTCGGATCCGGCGACGTCGTACCGGCACGCGCCTGGACCCGGACGCGCGAGGCGATGGATGTGGCCGAGCGTCTGCTCGAGCGGTGGGACGACTCCCTGGCCGAC
>JANMMN010000014.1:0-3153 GCA_031373405.1 Actinomycetes bacterium | reverse complement strand
TGTTCGTGGCCCCTTCCTGAAGACTTCACACCCGGACCACGAGGAGTGTCCGGCGCGCTCTTCAGCGGATCGACACGCCGGGTCGACGTCGGGCGACCGGCTGCGACGTACCCTCGAGTCATGACCGTGCACCGGGTGATGGGCATCGAGACCGAGTACGGCATCTCGGTCCCTGGCCACCCGCACGTCAACTCGATGCTGACCAGCTCGCAGGTGGTCAACGCCTACGCCGGCTCGCTCGCGAGCGCGTCACGCGCGAAGGCGCGGTGGGACTACGACGAGGAGACACCGCTTCGCGACGCTCGCGGGTTCGACCTCACCCGAGCTGACGCCGACCCGAGCCAGCTCACCGACGAGGACCTCGGGCTCGCCAACCTGATCCTCACCAACGGCGCACGGCTCTACGTCGACCACGCGCACCCGGAGTACTCCAGCCCGGAGGTCACCAACCCGCGGGACGCCGTGCTCTGGGACAAGGCGGGGGAGCGGGTGATGGCTCGCGCGGCCGAGCTCGTGCGCCTCATCCCCGGTGCGCACCCGGTGAACCTCTACAAGAACAACACCGACAACAAGGGTGCGTCGTACGGCACGCACGAGAACTACCTGATGCGCCGCTCCACCCCCTTCACGGAGATCGTGCGGCACCTGATCCCGTTCTTCGTCTCGCGCCAGGTGGTCACCGGCTCGGGGCGCGTCGGCCTGGGCCAGGACGGGCGGACGCACGGCTTCCAGCTCTCGCAGCGGGCGGACTTCTTCGAGGTCGAGGTCGGGCTCGAGACCACGCTGAAGCGCCCGATCATCAACACCCGCGACGAGCCGCACGCCGATCCGGAGAAGTACCGCCGGCTGCACGTCATCGTGGGCGACGCCAACCTCGCCGAGATCTCGACGTACCTCAAGCTCGGCACCACGAGCCTGGTGCTCGCGATGCTCGAGGACGGTGTGCTCGACCTCGACCTCGCCATGGACGCCCCGGTCAAGGAGATGCACCGTGTCTCGCACGACCCGACGCTCAAGCACCTCGTCACGACGACGTCGGGCCGCCGGCTCACCGCGGTGCAGATGCAGCTGGAGTTCCTCGAGCAGGCGCGCAAGTACGTCGAGGACCGGATGGGCTCCGACGTCGACGAGATGACCGCCGACGTGCTCGACCGCTGGGAGTCGGTCCTCACCCGGCTCGAGGACGACCCGAGCACGCTCTCGCGTGAGCTCGACTGGGTGGCCAAGCTCGCCGTGCTGCAGGGCTACCGCGACCGCGACGGCGTCGACTGGGATCACCCCCGCCTGCACCTCGTCGACCTGCAGTACAGCGACGTACGCCCGGAGAAGGGTCTCGCGCAGCGGATGATGGCGCGGGGCACGCTCACCCGCCTCACCACTGATGCCGAGGTCGACGCGGCCGTCACGACTCCACCCACCGACACCCGTGCGTGGTTCCGGGGCGAGTGCATGCGCCGCTACCCGGAGCACATCGCGGCGGCGTCGTGGGACTCGGTCATCTTCGACATCCCGGGGCGTGACGCGCTCCAACGGGTGCCGACGATGGAGCCGCTGCGTGGCACCCGGGCGCACGTCGGTGCACTGCTCGACGCCAGCCCGACGGCACGCGAGCTGCTCACCGCCCTCGGCGTCGGCGGCTGAGCAGACCGGCCCGTACGGCGCGGCGCGGCCGGACTCGCCCGGCGCACGGCCGTCCGCGTGGATAGGGTCGAGAGGTCTCCGGCGGCCGGCCGGGGCGATCCTCGTGGGAGGCCGACATGCCCACCCGTGACAGCGGCGAGCAGCAGCACAAGTCGCGAACGAGCGACGACGACGTGGTCGAGGAGACGGTCGCGCCCGAAGGCGATCTCTCCGCGCGCAAGGAGGCCCTCGATGCCGACATCGACGCCATCCTCGAGGACATCGACGAGGTGCTGGAGACCAACGCCGAGGAGTTTGTCCGCGGGTTCGTCCAGAAGGGCGGACAGTGAGCGGCTACGGCGCTCGCGGACTCGGCGTCTCGCTTCCGACCGCGTTCCTCCAAGCGGGCTCGTCCTCGTTCGCCGAGTTCCTCGCGGCCCACGACCCGACCCTGCTGCCGTCCGGTCGGCCGCTGCCGGCTGGCACGACCGTCGAGGCGATGCACGGCACCACGATCGTCTCCCTGACCTTTGCCGGCGGCGTGCTCATGGCCGGAGACCGCCGCGCGACGATGGGCAACCTCATCGCGCAGCGCGACATCGAGAAGGTCTTCGCCGCTGACGAGTCGAGCTGTGTCGGCATCGCCGGGACCGCCGGTCTCGCCGTGGAGATGGTGAAGCTGTTCCAGGTCGAGCTCGAGCACTACGAGAAGATCGAGGGCGCCCAGCTCTCCGTCGACGGCAAGGCCAACCGGCTCTCCACCCTGCTGCGCGGCAACCTCGGCATGGCGATGCAGGGTCTCGCGGTCGTGCCGCTGTTCGCCGGCTACGACGAGGAGACCTCAGGCGGCCGGATCTTCAGCTATGACGTGACCGGGGGCCGTTACGAGGAGCACCGTCACCACAGCGTCGGCTCCGGCTCGATGTTCGCCCGCGGCGCGCTCAAGAAGATGTGGCGCGAGGACCTCAGCTCTGCCGAGGCCGTGCACGTCGCCATCGAGAGCCTCGTCGACGCGGCCGACGACGATTCCGCGACGGGTGGCCCGGACCTCGCCCGCGGCATCTGGCCGGTGGTCGTCGTCGTCGACGTCGACGGCTACCGCCGCCTCGAGGACTCCGAGCTCGAGCCGGTCGTGCGCGCGATCGCGGCGGCTCGCAACGACTCGCCCGACGGTCCCCACGTGCCACTCCCGGCCTGATCGCGACGAGAGGTCCCTCCCGTGAGCATCCCGTACTACGTCTCGCCCGAGCAGGTCATCAAGGACAAGGCCGACTTCGCCCGCAAGGGCATCGCCCGTGGCCGCAGCGTGATCGTCCTGCAGTACGCGGGCGGCCTGCTCTTCGTGGCCGAGAACCCCTCGCGCGCGCTGCACAAGATCTCCGAGATCTACGACCGGCTGGCCTTCGCAGCCGTCGGCAAGTACAACGAGTTCGAGAACCTCCGGGTCGCCGGCGTCCGGCTCGCCGACGTCCGCGGCTACTCCTACGACCGGCGCGACGTCTCTGGTCGGGGCCTCGCCAACGCCTACGCCCA
>JANMMN010000188.1:0-8073 GCA_031373405.1 Actinomycetes bacterium | reverse complement strand
GTCGGGGCCGAAGCGGTCGCGACGCAGCAGCAGGGCGAGGTCGAGGACCTCGCCCGCGACATGTACCAGCAGGGCGATGGCGGGCTCGGTGCGATCGCCACGGTGCTCTCGTCGGGACCCGATGGGCTGATCGACCGGCTCGACAACGTCCGCATGGTCCGCAGCACGGCGCGCAACGTCATCGTCGACGCGGTCGACGCCCGCGCCAGGGTCGCGCTCGCGCGCGCCACCGAGCTTGCGCTCACCTTGCGGATCGACGCCACCTCGGGCACCGAGCGGATCGCCTCGACCGCGCTGGCCGCCGCGGAAGCGGCACTGGCCGTGACCGATGCGCGCCTCACGACCCTCTCGATCGGGAAGCCGCAGACCAAGATCGGGCCCGACGGCTGCCCGATCGACAACGTCCCCGCAACACTGCGCGACGGCTCCGACCTCATCGGCGCAGCAGCTCTGTGCCGGTCAGCGGTGCGTCAGGCAGCGACCCCGCAAGCGGCTCTCGCGATCACCTGGGCGTTCTCGCACCTCGGGGCGCCGTACGCGTGCGGTGGGGTCGGTCGACTGCTGCCGTTCCGGATGGACTGCTCGTCCTTCGTCTCGCGGGCGTACTCCGAGGGTGCGGGACTCGGCACTGCTGTCACCGGCTGGGCGCCCTCGACGCGCGACATGGTGCCGTGGGACGGGGTGGGGCTCGACCCGCACTACGCCTACGTCGCGCCGACGGCGCTGCGAGCCGGCGACCTCGTCCTCTACGACACCTGCCCACAGGGCGGCTGCCCCTACAAGCACGTGGTGATGTACCTGGGCTCACCCGACGGCGGGAAGTCCTTCTGGATGGCGCACACGAACTCCTGCGGCGACATCGCGAAGGTCGAGCCGTTCTGGGGATTCCCCACCTCGGGCCGCACCTTCCTCGTCGCGCGGCGCGTCCTCGCCCTGCCCGGCGAGAGCATCACCGCGGCGGCGGTCCCGACGGCCGTCACCCCTGCTCGCTGAGGGCGCGGTCAGGTCCAGAAGTCGAGGTGCGGCCGGGCTGCCTCGTCCTCGCGGTGCGGTCCGTCAATGACGAAGGTCGGCGTGGCGTGCCGACCGATCTCGACCGCGGCGAGAGCGAAGCCGTACGGCGCCGCACCCGGCGCGGTCGACAGCTCGGTCAGCCGCGCGTTCGACAGGCCGAAGACGACCTGCCGTGCGCCCGCCCAGAACAGCGCTCCCACGCACATCGGGCACGGCTCGCACGAGGCGACGACCACACCGCCGTCGAGGAGGCCGAGCCGGTCGCCGCGTTCGAGGACACGCACGAGCTCGGTCTCGGCGTGCGCGGTGATGTCGTGCCCGGTGCTCACCCGGTTGCGTGCCTCGGCAACGATCACGCCGTCGACCGCCAGCAGCGCACCGAAGGGATGGTCACCGGCGGCGCGCGCCTCGATCGCGAGCGCGAAGGCGCGGGTCATCAGGTCGTCGAGATCCAGCACAGCGCGACCATAGCCCGTGACGCGCGCGTGATCACCGCGTCGGCGGCCCCACGTCGTGGCACGCTGCGGCCATGACCGAGAGCCCGGACCGAGCCCGCGCCGAGCAGCTCGACCGCGACGACCCGCTCGCGTCGTACCGGCTGCGCTTCGAGATCCCCGACGACACCGTGGTCTACCTCGACGGCAACTCGCTCGGCCGGCTGCCGGCGGCTACGGCGGGACGGGTCGCCAGCATCGTGCGCGTCCAGTGGGGCGAGCGGCTGATCCGCTCGTGGGACGAAGGCTGGATGGACCTTCCGGTCGAGGTCGGTGACCGGCTCGGGACGGCTCTGCTCGGGGCTCGACCGGGCGAGACCCTCGTGTGCGACACCGTCACCGTCAACGCGTTCAAGGCTCTGCACGCGGCGATGGACCTGCGGCCCGACAGGTCGACGATCCTCACGCACCGGGGCGAGTTCCCGACCGACCGCTATGTCGCCAGCGAGGTAGCGCGTCAGCGCGGGGGAAGCGTGCGCTGGATCGGACCGCTCGACCCGGCCGCGAGCGTCATCACCCCGGTCACCGCGTCCGACGTCGCGAGCGCCCTGCACGACGACATCGCGGTGGTGCTGCTGTCGGTGGTCGACTACCGATCCGCCGCCATCGCCGACACCGTCGGCATCACCCGTGCCGTGCATGACGCCGGGGCCCTCGTCATCTGGGACTGCTCGCACGCCGCAGGCTCGATCCCGCTCGACCTGTCGGCACTCGGCGCCGACCTCGCGATCGGCTGCTCGTACAAGTACCTCAACGGCGGCCCCGGTGCCCCGGCCTGGATCTGGGCGGCGACCCAGCACCACGACGCGCTCCGCAACCCGATCCCGGGATGGATGGGGCACGCGGACGTGTTCGCCATGGGCGCGGAGTACTCCCCCGCACCCGGCATCCGCCGGTTCATGACGGGTACGCCGTCCGCCGTCGCCCTCGCCGCTGTCGACTGCGGGGTCGAGCTGCTCGCCGGAGCGGGCATGGCTGCGGTGCGCACCAAGGGGATCGCGCTGACGTCGTACGCCGTCGAGCTCGCCGACGCCTGGCTGACCGAGCACGGCGTCACCCTCGCCTCACCGCGTGACCCTCAGCTGCGCGGCGCGCACGTCACCCTGCGCCACCCGGACGCCCTCGCGCTCACCCAGGCCCTCACCGACCGCGGTGTCATCCCCGACTTCCGCCACCCCGACGGGATCCGCGTGGGCCTCGCACCCCTGACGACGCGGTTCACCGACGTCCACGACGGTCTCGCGTCACTGCGCGCGCTGCTGGTCGCTCTCGGCTGAGTCACGGTCGACCGGCGTCCGGACACCGGCCTGGCATGGCATCCCCCGGACCCATACGGTCGACGCATGTCATCCGAGGTTCGCTTCGCCTTCGTCGTGGTGGCGAATCGCCTTCCCGTCTCCGCCCAGGTCGACGACGACGGGATCACCTCGTGGACCCGCTCACCCGGCGGGCTGGTGAGCGCTCTCGAGCCGGTGCTGCGCCAGGGCGACGGCGTGTGGGTCGGCTGGTCCGGCCGGCATGCGCCCGACCCCTACGCCGCCGAGGACTTCGGCCTCGAGCTCGAGGCTCTCCCGGACGGGATCGGTCCGTGCGCGCTGCGGGAGGTCGAGCTCACCCGGGAGGAGTTCGAGGGGTACTACGAGGGGTTCAGCAACTCCACCATCTGGCCGCTCTACCACGACGCGATCGCGACCCCGTCCTACCACCGGCACCAGTGGGAGCCCTACGTCGAGATCAACCGCAGGTTCGCCGAGCGCGCCGCCGAGTTCGCGGCCGAGGGCGCGACCGTGTGGATCCACGACTACCAGCTTCAGCTCGTGCCCGGCATGCTGCGCGAGCGCCGGCCCGACCTGCGGATCGGGTTCTTCCTCCACATCCCGTTTCCCCCACTGGAGCTCTTCGTCCAGCTGCCCTGGCGACGCGAGCTGGTCGAGGGGCTCCTCGGCGCGGACCTCATCGGCTTCCAGACGCCGGACGGCGCCGCCAACTACCTCGCGCTCACCGACCGGCTCCTGCACCTGCATCCCGACGGATCGGGTGTGAGCGTGGGCGACTCGACGCGCCCCGACGGTCGGCGTCGCGTCGAGGTCGGCGCGTTCCCCATCTCGATCGACTCGGCGGAGTACGAGGCGATCGCGCGCACGCCGCAGACCCAGGACCGCGCGGCGGAGATCCGCGAGAAGCTCGGCAACCCGGCCCACCTCCTGCTCGGTGTCGACCGGCTCGACTACACCAAGGGCATCGACGTACGGCTCAAGGCCTTCACCGAGCTGCTGGCCGACGGCTCGATCGCCCCGGGCGAGGCCGTCTTCGTGCAGATCGCCACGCCGAGCCGCGAGAACGTCGAGGACTACCAACGGCTCCGCGACGAGATCGAGCAGATGATCGGGCGGGCCATCGGTGACCACGGGCTCATCGGCGCCCCGCCGATCCAGTACCTGCACCAGCCGATGGAGCGCGAGGAGCTCGTCGCGTTCTACGCAGCGGCCGACGTGATGCTCGTGACCCCGTATCGCGACGGGATGAACCTGGTCGCCAAGGAGTACGTCGCGAGCCGGCATGCCGACGACGGAGCCCTGGTGCTCTCCGAGTTCACCGGCGCTGCCTTCGAGCTCGTCGAGGCCTTCCTGGTGAACCCGTACGACGCCGAGGGCGTGAAGCGGGCGATCCTCGATGCGATGCACACCGAGCCCGACGAGCTGCGCCGGCGCATGACGGCGATGAGGTCCTACGTCGAGGAGCACGACGTCGCCCGCTGGGCCGCGTCGTTCCTCGCGGCGCTCGACGAGCCCGATCGCCCGGCGTGAGCGACGGACTGCTCGCCCTTCCGCTGCGGGCCGCGCTCCAGGCCGCGGCGCTGACACCCCGCCTGCTCGTCGCCTCCGACTTCGACGGGACCCTGGCCCCTCTCGTCACTGATCCCGCGGCGGCTGCCGCGAGTCCGGAGTCGCTCGCGGCGCTGGCGCGGCTCGCGGTGCTGCCGGCGACCACCGTCGCGGTCATCTCCGGTCGGGCGCTGGCCGACCTCAGCACCGTGGCCGGCCTGCCGGACCGCGTGGTGCAGGTCGGCAGCCACGGCGCCGAGTTCGCACCGGGCGAGGTGGGTGCCGCCACACCGACCACCGACCTGCTCCTGTCCGACGTCGTCACGGCCGCGCGCGCCATCACCCACCGCGTCGCCGGCGTGATGCTCGAGCTGAAGCCGGCCGCCGTGGCCGTTCATGTGCGCCAGGCATCGCGACCCGATGCGGCCCGGGTCACGACGGAACTCGTGGCCGGTCCGGGCGCGCTGCCCGGGGTCGCGGTGCTGCACGGCAAGGAGGTGGTGGAGCTCTCGGTCGTGGCCGGCGACAAGGGCACGGCACTCGACCTGCTGCGCGCGCGCACCGAGGCCACGTGCACCGTGTTCGTCGGCGACGACGTCACCGACGAGCACGCCTTCGCGCGGCTCTCGCCGCACGACGTCGGGATCAAGGTCGGTGCGGGCGACACGCACGCCAGATTCCGCGTCACCGACACAGCCGCAGCCGCCGCACTCCTCACCTTCCTCGCAGGGCAGCGGTGGGCGTGGCATCAGGGCAGCGCGAGCACCGCCGAGTGACAGACTGCACGCATGCCTGGTGCTGAGGAGCCCATGTCCGACATGACCACGAGCACCAGCGCCGTGCGTCCCTCCTCACGACCGTCCGGACGCCCGGTGACCCGCCCCTGGCGCACGGAGGACGAGCGGCCTCGGCCCGCAGGGTCGGCTTCCGCCGACAACCCGGCCTATGTCGAATGGCTCGTCGGTGAGTCGATGCTGCATGACGCGGTCGAGACCGGGCGTCAGCTCTCCGGGTACGGCGCGATGTGGCAGAACTCCTACGGCCGGCCGGATCCCCGTGCGGCGGTTCGCACCGCGGCTGTGTGGTTCACGGCGTATCCCACGTCGATGCTCAACGCGCCGGGAAGCTCGTTCATCGCCACCCTCGCCGATGCCGAGCTGTGGCGCGCGCTGGCCTCGATCGGCATCCAGGCCGTGCACACCGGCCCGGTGAAGATGGCGGGCGGGATCACCGGCTGGGAGCTCACCCCCTCGATCGACGGGCACTTCGACCGCATCAGCACGTGCATCGATCCCGCGTTCGGGACCGCGGCGGAGTACCGCATGCTCTGCGCGGTGGCGGCGAGCAACGGCGGCACCGTGATCGACGACCTCGTGCCGGCGCACACGGGCAAGGGCGCCGACTTCCGGCTGGCCGAGATGGGCTACGGCGACTACCCCGGCATCTACCAGATGGTGCTCATCGACCCGCACGACTGGGAGCTGCTTCCCGACGTACCTCCGGGCCGCGACTCGGTCAACCTCGACGTCGTCGCGGAACGCGCCCTGACCGACGCCGGCTACATCGTGGGCCCGCTCCAGCGGGTGCTGTTCGCGTCGGCCGGGATCAAGGAGACCAACTGGAGCGCCACCGCTCCCGTGCTCGGTGTCGACGGGACGACCCGTCGCTGGGTCTACCTGCACTACTTCAAGGAGGGCCAGCCCTCGATCAACTGGCTGGATCCCTCCTTCGCGGGAGTGCGTCTCGTGATGGGCGACGCCCTCCAGTCGCTCACCGACCTCGGGTCCGGTGGCCTGCGCCTCGACGCCAACGGCTTCCTGGGGATCGAGCGTCGCACCGGGGCAAACGCGTGGTCCGAGGGTCACCCGCTCTCCGAGGCCTCCAACCACCTCGTCTCCAGCATGGTGCGCAAGGTCGGCGGTTTCACCTTCCAGGAGCTCAATCTCTCGATCGACGCCATCAAGTCCATCGCCGACTCCGGGCCCGACCTGTCCTACGACTTCATCACCCGGCCCGCGTATCACCACGCACTTCTCATGGGTGACGCCGAGTTCCTCAAGCTCACGCTGCGCGAGGGGCTCCGCCTCGGCGTCGACACGGCGGCGCTGGTGCACGCGCTGCAGAACCACGACGAGCTCACCTACGAGCTCGTGCACTTCACGGACACGCACGCGGACGACATCTACACCTTCCGCGGCCGGAGCATCACCGGTGGCGAGCTCGCCGACACCGTGCGCGCCGACCTCGTCGCGACGTTGACCGGTCCGGAGCGCCCGTACAACCTGCTCTTCACGACCAACGGCATCGCGTGCACGACCGCGACCGTGGCCGCTGCCGCCATCGGGGTGACCGACCTCGATGCGATGGACGACGAGCAGGTCGAGCGCGTACGCCGGGCCCACATCCTGCTCGCCAAGTACAACGCCCTGCAGCCGGGCGTCTTCGCCCTCTCCGGCTGGGACCTCACCGGCACGTTGACCCTCCCGCCTGCCGCCGTCGAGCACCTCATGACCGACGCCGACACCCGCTGGATCAACCGCGGGGCGCACGACCTCATGGGCGTCGACCCGACGGCCACCGCCTCGACCTCAGGCATCCCGCTGGGGCGCAGCCTCTACGGCGCCCTGCCCAACCAGCTCGTCGACCCGGAGTCCTTCGCGAACCGGCTGCGGGGGATCCTCGCCCTGCGCTCCCGCCACCGGATCGCGGAGTCGACGCTGGTCGAGGTCCCCGACGTCGACCACCCCGGCGTCCTGGTCCTGGTGCTGAGGCTCCCCGACTCCGCCATCGCGGCGACCGTCCTCAACTTCGCCCAGGACCACGTCGTCGACGTGGTGCTGCGCAGCGAGCACGCCGTACCCGGCACGCTGGTGGTCGACCTCGGCAGCGACGAGCCCCTCGGGACCGTCGATGAGGACGGTGGCGTCCGGATCGTGCTCGGGGCGCACGACGGCCGGGTCCTCCGCATCGGCTGACCGCTCGGTTGCCGGGTGGGTGGGCAGCGCATCGGCTGGAAACCTTCCGGACAGACCGTGACAACGGTTACGCTGACCGCGTCGGGCAGCAGTTCGACGTCCCTGTCACAACGGATCGTCCGGCACGTTCCTGCCGGTGAAGGGTTTGGCTACTGCTATGGCATCAGTCACGTTCGACAAGGCTTCCCGGGTCTACCCCGGGTCCACCGTCCCCGCAGTCGACGCACTCGACCTCGAGATCACCGACGGGGAGTTCCTCGTCCTCGTCGGCCCGTCGGGCTGCGGCAAGTCCACCAGCCTGCGCATGCTCGCCGGTCTCGAGGACGTCGACAAGGGCTCGATCCGTATCGGTGACCGCGACGTCACGACGTTGCCGCCGAAGGACCGCGACATCGCGATGGTCTTCCAGAACTACGCGCTCTACCCGCACATGAGCTCGTACGCCAACATGGCGTTCGCCCTCAAGATGCGCGGGCTCGACAAGGCCGAGATCGACCGGCGCGTCCGCAACGCCTCACGCGTGCTCGGGCTCGACGAGGTGCTGACGAAGAAACCGAGGACGCTCTCCGGCGGCCAGCGCCAGCGCGTCGCGATGGGGCGCGCGATCGTGCGGCAGCCGGCGGCGTTCCTGATGGACGAGCCGCTCTCGAACCTCGACGCGAAGCTGCGCGTGCAGATGCGCGCCGAGATCGCACGGATCCAGCGGGATCTGAACGTGACGACGATCTACGTCACGCACGACCAGAGCGAGGCGATGACGCTGGG
>JANMMN010000186.1:0-1667 GCA_031373405.1 Actinomycetes bacterium | reverse complement strand
GTGTACGGCGACGACTGCTTCGCGGAGAAGGCGCGCGAGCGGGCGCTGGCCTCGCAGGTCGTCATCACCAACCACGCGATGCTCGCGATCCACGCCCTCGACAACGTGCCGGTGCTGCCCGAGCACGACGCGGTGGTGATCGACGAGGGGCACGAGCTCGTCGACCGCGCGACGGGTGCGGTGTCGAGCGAGCTGTCGGCGGCGCTGATCGAGCGCGCGGTCTCGCGGACGAAGAGGCTGGTGTCGGCCGACCTCGCCGATCGGCTCGTCTCCGCGGCCGAGGCGCTCGGGATCGAGCTCGCGACGCAGGCCGAGGGGCTCAAGGGGCCGCAGCGGGTCGAGCGGGTCGAGGGCGGTCTGCTGCTCGCCCTGGCCTCGGTGCGCGACACGACCCACGCCGCGATCACCGCGCTGAACGCCGAGTCGAAGAGCTCGGGCGACGCCGAGGCGCTGGCCGCGCGCACCCGGGCACGCGGGCTGCTCTCGGAGATCCACGACGTGGCAGGTGCGCTGCTCGCGGTGGACGATGACGACGTCGCGTGGATCGACCCCGGGGAGCGGCGTACGCCGACGCTGCGGATCGCGCCGCTCTCGGTCGCGGGGCTGCTGCGCTCGGAGCTCTTCGACGAGTCCCGCGTCGTGGTGACCTCGGCGACGCTTCAGCTCGGCGGGTCCTTCGAGCCGCTGGCGCGCTCGTTCGGTCTGCCGGTCGATGGCGCGTCGTCGGCCTCGGGTGCGTGGACCGGGCTGGATGTGGGATCGCCGTTCGACCATGGCCGCCAGGGGATCCTCTATGTGGCTGCTTCGGTTCCGCCACCGGGTCGTGACGGTACGGATGCTGCGGCGATGGAGGAGCTGGCTGATCTGATCGCCGCTGCGGGTGGGCGGACGCTGGCGCTGTTCTCGTCCTGGCGCGGGGTGGAGCGGGCGGCCGAGGCGTTGGCCGAGCTGCTGCCCGACCGTCTGCTCGACCGCAAGATCGTGCCGCTCGACGTGCCGGTGCTGGTGCAGAAGCGCGGCGACTCGGTGGCCGACCTGGTGTCGCGCTTCGCCGGCGACCCGCGCTCGGTGCTGCTGGGGACGCTGTCGCTGTGGCAGGGCGTCGACGTGCCGGGGGCGGCGTGCCACCTCGTCGTGATCGATCGGATCCCGTTCCCGCGCCCGGATGATCCGCTGATCGCGGCCCGGTCGAAGTTCGCCGAGGCGCACGGCGGCAACGGCTTCACGGCCGTGTCGGTGCCGCGGGCCGCGTTGATGCTCGCGCAGGGCGTGGGGCGGCTGATCCGCTCGTCGACCGATCGTGGCGTGGTGGCCGTGCTCGATCCGCGGCTGGCAACTGCGCGCTACGGCGACTACCTGCGGCGCTCGCTGCCGCCGTTCTGGTTCACGACGGATGGCGCCCTCGTACGCGAGAGCCTCCGCCGCCTCGACGACTCTTCCTCCTGAGCCCGGGGGCGCTGCACGATCTCTAGTAGAGATCGTGCAGCACGACACGCCGGTGTTGGTGCGGCGTGTCGTGCTGGGCGGGCTCATGCGACTGCGGCGTACGCCGGAGACCGTGCGGGGCGGGCTCATGAGGCGACGTACACCGGAGAGGGTGCTGGATGATCTCTAGTTGAGATCGTGCAGCACGACACGCCGGTGTTGGTGCGGCGTGTCGTGCTGGG
>JANMMN010000177.1:0-8213 GCA_031373405.1 Actinomycetes bacterium | reverse complement strand
GGGCAGCATCCCGAGCATCTTGGTGAGCGAGCCCATCTTCTTCAGGCTCATCATCTGCTCGAGGAAGTCCTCGAGGGTGAAGTCGTCGCCCGCGGCGACCTTGCCCGCCATCCGGGCGGTCTGCTCGGCGTCGAACGCCTTCTCGGCCTGCTCGATGAGGGTGAGCACGTCACCCATGTCGAGGATGCGCGAGGCCATCCGGTCGGGGTGGAAGGTCTCGAGCTCGGTGAGCTTCTCCCCCACCGACGCGAACAGGATCGGCTTCCCGGTGACCGTGACGACCGAGAGCGCCGCCCCGCCACGGGCATCTCCGTCGAGCTTGGCGAGCACGATGCCGTCGATCCCGATGGCCTCGTCGAAGGCCGCCGCGGTTGCGACGGCGTCCTGGCCGATCATCGCGTCGACGACGAGGAGAGTCTCGTCCGGCCTCACCGCGTCGCGGACCGCCTTGAGCTGGTCCATGAGCTCGGCGTCGATGGCGAGGCGGCCCGCGGTGTCGACGATGACGACGTCGTAGAGCTTCGTGCGCGCCAGCTCGACGCCCGATCGCGCGACCGCGACCGGATCGCCGACCCCGTTGCCGGGCTCCGGAGCATGCACGGCCACCCCGGCACGCTGCGCGACGACCGCGAGCTGGTCGACGGCGTTGGGGCGTTGCAGGTCGGCGGCGACCAGCAGCGGCTGGTGGCCCGCTTCCCGCAGGTGCAGGGCGAGCTTGCCGGCGAGGGTGGTCTTGCCGGCGCCCTGCAGACCGGCGAGCAGGATCACCGTGGGCGGGTTCTTCGCCAGCCGGAGCCGACGGGTCTCGCCGCCGAGGATCCCGACGAGCTCCTCGTGCACGATCTTGACGATCTGCTGCGCCGGGTTGAGCGCCTTGCTGACCTCGGCGCCGAGCGCGCGCTCACGCACCCGCCCGGTGAAGTCCCGGACGACCGGCAGCGCGACGTCGGCCTCGAGCAGCGCGGTCCGGATCTCGCGCACGGTGGCGTCGATGTCGGCCTCCGACAGCCGTCCCTTGCCGCGCAGGCTCTTGAACGTGGCGGCGAGACGGTCGGACAGCGAGGTGAACAACGAACGTCCTGCTCTCTCGGGGTGCAGCGGTGCCGACGCGGGTGCCGCGCGGACGAGGTCCCAGGGTAACCGGCGCGTCGCCGCCCTCCTGTGCCCGCGGGGTGTCAGCCCGCCGAGAGCTCCGCGAGCACGGTGACCGACACCGTCGCCGCCCGGGTCTCCGAGAGTGCGATGCCGTCGCGGTCGACGAGGTAGAACACGTCGACCACCTCCGAGCCGAGCGTCGCCACCCGCGCCGCCGTGATCGTGACGTCGGCGGCGGCGATCGCCCGAGTGACCCGGTGCAACAACGCCGGTGCGTCGTGGGCGCGCACCTCGAGCACGGTGGCGCGCTCGCTCGCCCCTGCGACCACGGTCACCGTGGGCGCCGCCGTGCCCGCCGGCGCGGGGTAGGCCTGCGAGCGTGCGTCGAGACGGGCCGCCACGTCGAGCCCCCCGGTGATCGCGCGGGAGAGATCCTCCCGCAGCCGCTCGACCGGGGGCGGGTCGCCGTACGCCGGGGTCACGGTCCAGACCTGCACCGCGCGGCGCGACCCGTCACCGGCCGTGACCGTGTCGATCTGCGCTGCTCGCACCTGCAACCGGTGCAGCGAGAGCACTCCCGCCACGGTGGACAGCAGGCCGGTGCGGTCCGGCGCGGCCACCGTCACGGTGGTGACCGGTGCGGACTCGGCGTCGTCGAGGATCACGGTCACGCCCTCGGCCGACGTCGCGCGGACCGCCTCGGACAGCATCCGCTGAGCACCCGTGGTGCGCGGGTCGTCCGGGCGCGGCCGACCCGCGAGCACCTCGCGGGTGCGGGCGACCAGGTCGTCGACGAGGCTCTTCTTCCAGTCGCTCCAGGCCGCCGGACCGGTCGCGGCCGCGTCGGCCTCGGTGAGCGCGTGCAGCAGGTCGAGCACGTCCTGGGTGCCCACGGCCGCGGCGACCGCGGCCACGGTCGCAGGGTCGTCCAGATCGCGTCGAGTCGCCGTGTCGGGCAGCAGGAGGTGATGGCGGACGAGCGCCACCAGCACGTCAACGTCGTCGGGGGCGAAACCGAGTCGCGGCGCGATCGTCGCGACCAGGACGACCCCGTTGTCGGTGTGGTCTCCCGGCCGTCCCTTGCCGATGTCGTGCAGCAGGGCGCCCACGAGCAGCAGGTCGGGACGGTTGACCCGTCGGGAGTGCGTCGCGGACTGCACCGCCGTCTCGACCAGGTGGCGGTCGACGGTGAAGCGGTGCACCGGATTGTGCTGGGGCGCGCTGCGCACGACCGACCACTCCGGGAGCAGCGTGCTCCAGACGTCGGCCTGGTCGAGGGCCTCCCACACCGGGATGGCGTGCCTGCCGGCACCCAGGAGCGAGACGAGGGCGTCACGGGCGGCACCCGGCCACGGCGCCGGCATCGGGGCCGAGTCGCGGGCGAGCCGCTCGACGGCGTGCGGAGCGAGCCGCATCCCTGCCTGCGCGGCCGCGGCCGCGGCGCGCAGCACCAGCACCGGGTCGCGGTCGGGACGCGCGTCGGTGGCGAGCACCGCCTCGCCGTCCTGGACGACGACGCCGTCCGCGAGCGGGGCGCGCTCGGCCCGCGAGCCGCGCAGCCTGCGGGCGGTCGCCGCGATCCCGGTCCGCACGGTGGGGCGCCGGGTCAGGCGCTCCACCCGGTGCCAGGTCGTGTCCGCGGCGTACGCGATCGCGCGCCCGGCCGAGGACACCGACCGCAGCAGGGCGTCGCCCGGGTCGTCGCCCGCCACGGCGAGCCGTTCCGCGACCGCCGGCTGCTCCTGGGAGAGCAACCGGTCACCCGACCGACCGGTGACCAGGTGAAGTGCGTCGCGGGCGTCGAGGAGCAGGTCGCGGTACGCCGCGAGAGCCGCCACCGGTGCGTCGGTCACCCAGGAGGCCGCGATCGCCCGCAGGTTGACCAGGTCACGAAGACCGCCGTAGCTGTCCTTGAGGTCCGGCTCGAGCAGGTGAGCCAGCTCGCCGGCCCGCGCGGTGCGCTCCTCGACGCCGAACCGGAGCTCGTCGAGCCGCCGAGGGGCCAAGGCCCGCCAGTCACCGAGCACAGACTCGCGCATCCCCTTGGTGAGCGCGTCATCGCCGACCACGGTCCGGGCGTCGAGGAGGCCGAGGACCACCTTGATGTCCTGAGCCGCGAGTCGACGTGCCTCGGCCGGGACCCGGACCGAGTGGTCGAGCTTGAGACCGGCGTCCCAGATCGGGTACCAGAGCCGGTCGGCGACGGCCATGACGTCGGCCGGGTCGGCCGAGGTCGGGTGGAGCAGGAGCAGGTCGAGGTCGCTGCCCGGGGCGAGCTCGCCTCGGCCGTAACCGCCGATCGCCACCAGCGCCGCCCCCGCCTCACCGGCACCGGAGGCGACGTAGAGCGCGTGCAGCCAGTCGTCGGTGAGCACGGTGAGCGCCCGGCGCCTCGCGGCGCCGGGCGCTCCGGGTCGGGAGAGGAGCTCGGTCCGAGCCTCGGCGTACGCACGTGTCGCCTCGTCCGCCGTGACCCGCACCGGTTGCTCCTCCGTCCCCGTGTCGTCGTCCCGCGTGCTAGAGAGCGGCCGGACCGCGCTCGCCGGTGCGCACCCGCGCCACGACGTCGACGGGGACCGACCAGACCTTGCCGTCGCCGATGCGCCCGGTCTGCGCCGCCTTGACGACGACGTCGATCACGGAGTCCGCGTCGTCATCCTCCACGAGGACCTCGACGCGCACCTTCGGCACCAGGTCGACGGTGTACTCCGCCCCCCGGTAGACCTCGGTGTGACCACGCTGGCGGCCGTACCCGCTCGCCTCCGAGACCGTCATGCCCTGGATGCCGTACGCCTCCAGCGCCGACTTCACGTCGTCGAGCTTGAACGGCTTGATGATCGCTGTCACGAGCTTCATGCCGACACCTCCTCGTCCTTCTTGACGGCGACCTTCGCCTGAGCAATGCCGGGGCCACCGCCATAGCCACCACCGGTGACACCGTCGAGCTCGTACGCGGACTCGGCGTGCTCGGTGAGGTCGACGCCCTCGAGCTCCTCGTCGCGGCTGACGCGGAACCCGATGGTCTTCTCCAGTGCGAAGCCGATGATCAGCGTCACGACGAAGGAGTACGCCAGGACCGAGAAGGCGCAGAGCGCCTGCTTGCCCAGGAGCTCCCAGCCACCGCCGTAGAACAGCCCGTTGAGGCCGATCGCGTTGACGGCGCTGGTGCCGAAGAACCCGATGAACAGACACCCCACCAGCCCGCCGATGAGGTGGATGCCGACGACGTCGAGCGAGTCGTCGTAGCCGAACCTGTACTTCAGGCCCACGGCGAGCGCACAGATCATGCCGGCGAGCACACCGAGCAGCACTGCCGCCCAGGGGGCGACGAAGGCACAGGCTGGCGTGATCGCGACGAGTCCCGCCACGGCACCCGAGGCAGCACCGAGGCTCGTGGCGTGCCCGTCACGGAACCGCTCCACGAGCAACCACCCGCCGAGACCCGCCGCCGTGGCGACCTGGGTGTTGATGAGGGCGAGCGCCGCGGTGTCGGTGGCACCGAGGGCCGAGCCCGCGTTGAAGCCGAACCAGCCGAACCACAGCAGGCCCGCGCCGAGGAGCACGAAGGGCAGGTTGTGCGGTCGGGTGGGGTGCTTCTTGAAGCCGATGCGGCGCCCGAGCACGATCGCGAGGGCGAGTCCCGCGGCACCCGCGTTGATGTGGACCGCCGTACCGCCCGCGAAGTCCTCGACGCCGCGCGCCGCGAGCCAGCCGGCACCGGTGATGGTGCCGTCCTCGGCCTTGTCGCCGAAGTCGAAGACCCAGTGCGCGACCGGGAAGTAGACCAAGGTCACCCACAGACCGACGAAGATGCACCAGGTCAGGAACTTGGCGCGGTCGGCGATCGCTCCGCTGATGAGCGCCGGCGTGATGATCGCGAACATCAGCTGGAAGGCCGCGAAGGCCAGCAGCGGGATGCCGTAGACGCCTCCGTTGTTGGTGAGCTGGCCGACCGCACCGCCGAGGCCGGAGAGGTCGAGCGCGCCGTAGAGCCCGCTGCCCGAGTTGCCGAAGGCCAGCGCGAAGCCGTACAGCACCCACAACACGCTGACGATGCAGATCGAGGCGAACGACATCATCATCATGTTCAAGGTGCTCTTGACGCGCGTCATGCCGCCGTAGAAGAACGCCAGGCCCGGGGTCATCAGCAGCACGAGAGCTGTGCTTGCCAGCACCCAGGCCGTGTCACCTGAGTTCAACTCCATCGGTCACTCCCTCACAAGACGAGAGACGGCGCGAAGGGCGCGTCCCGCTGCACCCGACGCGCCGCTGCGTCGAACTGGTGCGATCCCATCGGGGCCGTGTTGCCGGGCGCCGCGCGTCGCGTTTCGACGCCGTGACGTTTCCGCGCCTTTCGTTTCGCTCGTGTTTCCAATCCTGGCGAGGAGTCCTCGGCGATCCGAGTCGCTCCCGGCGGAGGCGTCGCTACCAGGTGAGCTCGATCTCGATCTCGCGCTCGTCGGACTCGATCTCCACCTCGATCTTGAGCCGAACCTCGTCGGGTACGGCGACGTCGAACCGCAGACCGTCGCGCTCGATCCGGAACCCGTTCCCCGACGCGAGCTCGTCGGCGATCTCGTGCAGCCGCCGAGCGGCCTCCTCGCGGCGTACGACCTGGGTGTCGGTCAGCTTGGCGATGTCCATCACGCGTGCCCTTCGATAGCGGTGAGCTCCCAGCCTCGCAGGACTCGCGGGATGCCACGACCCGAGCGGCTCGGCTCAGTCGAGCAACGCGTCGACGAACGCCTCGGCATCGAAGGGCGCCAGGTCGTCGGGGCCTTCGCCGAGGCCGACGAGCTTCACGGGTACGCCGAGCTCACGCTGGACCGCGACGACGATGCCACCCTTGGCGGTGCCGTCGAGCTTGGTGAGCACGATGCCCGTGACGTCGACGACCTCGGAGAAGACCTGCGCCTGGCGGAGGCCGTTCTGGCCGGTGGTGGCGTCGAGCACGAGCAGCACCTCGTCGACCGGGGCCTGTTTCTCGACCACGCGCTTGACCTTGCCCAGCTCGTCCATGAGTCCGGTCTTGGTGTGCAGGCGTCCGGCCGTGTCGATGACGCAAACGTCGGCGGACTCGGCGATCGCGTGCTTGACGGCGTCGAAGGCGACCGCCGCGGGATCGGCCCCTTCAGGCCCCGTGACGACGGTGGCACCGACGCGGTCCCCCCAGGTCTGGAGCTGCTGGCTCGCCGCGGCGCGGAAGGTGTCGGCAGCGCCGAGCACGACGCTGCGGCCGTCCGCGACGAGGACCCGCGCGAGCTTGCCGGTGGTGGTCGTCTTGCCGGTGCCGTTGACGCCGACAACGAGGACGACGGCGGGACGCTCCGAGTCGGTGTGCGTCGCCAGCGACCGGTCCATCGACGGGTCGACGAGCGCGAGCAGCTCCTCGCGGAGCAGGGCACGAGCACCCGCCGTGTCGGCGACTCCTTCGGCGCGGGTGCGGCGCTTGAGCGACTCGAGCAGCTCCTGGGTCGGCCCGACGCCGAGATCGGAGGCGAGCAGGGTCTCCTCGACCTCGTCCCAGGTGGCGTCGTCGAGCCTGTCCCGGGTGAGCAGGGCCAGCAGCCCCTTGCCGACCGCGGTGTTGGACCGGGCCAGGCGTGCTCGCAGGCGGGCCAGGCGCCCGGCGGTCGGTTCGGGTGTGTCGACCGCTTCCTGGCCTGCCGCGAGCTCGTCGTTGGCACGGTCGGCGAGGGCAGCATCGTCGGTGGCTCCGGAGTCGGCGTACGCCGGGCTCTCGGGTCCGTCGATGCCGACTTCCGGGGGCGTCGCGTCGATCCGTGCGCGGGTGCCGCGTGTGCGGACGAGCGTGAGCGCGGTGCCGATCCCCACGGCGAGGAGAGCGAGCGCGATCAGCAGGTAGGTCACGAAGGAGTCCACGGCACGAATCCTCCCATCGGGGAGGCTGCGCGCCGGAATCGCCTGCGCGATGCCACCCGATAATGAAGGTGGAGTTGGTTCGGTCCTATGACACTCATGGACCCTTCAGTGCACGTGGACCCTTCAGTGCACGGAGGCGTGGGGGAGGGTGGCATCCCCGGGCTCGGTGCCGCGGCGGGTGAGACGCTGGCCGATCACCGTCGTGACACCGTCGCCGCGCATCGAGACGCCATAGAGGGCGTCCGCGATCTCCATCGTGCGCTTCTGGTGGGTGATCACGAGCAGCTGGGAGTCCTCGCGGAGCTCCTCCATGATCGTGAGCAGGCGCTGCAGGTTGACATCGTCGAGCGCGGCCTCGACCTCGTCCATGATGTAGAACGGGCTCGGCCGGGCCTTGAACAACGCGACGAGGAAGGCCACCGCGGTCAGCGACCGCTCGCCCCCGGAGAGCAGCGAGAGCCGCTTGACCTTCTTGCCCGGCGGCCGGGCCTCGACCTCGATGCCAGTCGTGAGCAGGTCGTCCGGGTCGGTGAGGAGCAACCGCCCCTCGCCACCGGGGAAGAGCCGAGCGAAGATCCGCTCGAACTCCCGCTCGACGTCGGCGTAGGCCTCGGCGAAAACCTGCTGCACGCGCTCGTCGACATCCTTGATGATGCCGAGGAGGTCGGCGCGCGAGCGCTTGAGGTCGTCGAGCTGTTCGTTGAGGAACCGGTGCCGCTCCTCGAGCGCCGAGAACTCCTCGAGCGCGAGCGGGTTGACCCTCCCGAGCAGCGCCAAGGAGCGCTCCGCGGACCGCATCCGCTTCTCCTGCTCGGCCCGCACGTAGGGGTAGGCCTCGGGCTCGGGTGCTTCCGGGTCGATCTCGTCGCCGGGTGCGGACGGCGACGGCGGCACCTCGAGGTCAGGGCCGTACTCGCCGACGAGGGTGTCGACGTCGATACCGAAGTCCTCCATCGCCTTGGCCTCGAGCGCCTCGATGCGCAGGCGCTGCTCGGCTCGGGCGAGCTCGTCGCGGTGCACCGACGAGGTGAGCGACTCGAGCTCGGTCTGCAGCTCGCGGGTGCGACCTCGCAGCGCGAGCAGCTCGCCCTCGCGGACGGTGCGGGCCTGCTCAGCGGCGTCGCGCTCGGCCGACGCGATCGCCAGCGACACCTCGAGCCGTGCCAGCGTCGCGACCGCCCCGGCGTGCACCGCTGCAGCGACCGCAGCCGCTCGGGTGCGAGCCTCGCGACGCT
>JANMMN010000165.1:0-2390 GCA_031373405.1 Actinomycetes bacterium | reverse complement strand
GGCGTCGTGCTCGGTGCTCGCGCCGTGGTGGACCACGTGATCGACAACGCGCGCGCCTTCATCTTCGACACCGGGCTCGCCCCCGCAGCGGTCGGCGCCGCGCATGCGGGACTCGACGCGGTGATCGCCGACCCGTCTCTCCCCGGACGGGCCCGGCGGCGAGCGCGCGACCTCGCGACCGCAGCTCGCGCCGCCGGCTGGGACGCCTCCGAGCCGGACGCGGCCGTCACGGCGCTGCTCGTCGGCGAGCCCTCGCGCGCCGTCGCCGCAGCGGCCGCGTGCCTGGCCCGCGGCGTGCGCGTCGGCTGCTTCCGGCCGCCCTCGGTGCCCGACGGCGTCTCCCGGCTGCGTCTCACCGCACGCGCCGACCTCACCGACGCCGACCTCGACCGGGTGCGCGACGTCCTCGCCCAGGTACGCCGCGAGGTGCACGCGTGAGCATCCTGGTCGTGAGCGGCACAGGCACCGGAGTCGGCAAGACCATCGTCACTGCTGCCGTCGCCGCACTCGCTCGTGACCGGGGATCCCGTGTGGCCGTGGTGAAACCGGGCCAGACGGGCGTGTCGCCGGGCGAGCCCGGCGACCTCGACGACGTGCGCAGGCTCGCCCTCGTCGACGACCTGCACGAGCACGTCCGCTACCCCGACCCGCTCGCACCGGCGGCGGCAGCCCGGGTCAGTGGGCGCCCCGCGCTCGACCTGGGCACGTCGGTGCGCGCGATCCGCGAGCTCGCCGCGACGCACGACCTCGTCGTCGTCGAGGGCGCGGGTGGCCTGCTCGTGCGCTACGACGAGGACGGCACGACCATCGCCGACTGGTCACGGGAGCTCGGCGCCCCGGTCCTGGTCGTCGTGCACGCCTCGCTCGGCACCCTCAACCACACCGCGCTCACCCTCGAAGCGGTGGCGCACCGCGGCCTCGCCCTCGCCGGGGTGGTCATCGGCGCCTGGCCCGAGGAGCCGGACCTCGCGTCCCGAGTCAACATCCGCGACCTCGAGATGCTGGCCGCCCGGCCGCTGTCCGGTGCGCTCGACGACGGTGCGGGGCGCCTCGATCCGCTGGAGTTCCTGCTCGCCGCGCGCTCCGGGCTCGAGCCGGCGCTCGGCGGCGCGTTCGATGCGCGAGGATTCCGTCACCGGCACGACCCCTTGAAGGAGACCCCATGACCGCCACGCACCCCGGCGACACCACGCTCGAGGACTCGGCGTACCCGATCCTCGACACGGCCCGCGAGCAGGTGCTCGATGGCGGCGTGGGCCTCGACGAGCACCAGGTGCTCGAGGTTCTGAGCCTGCCCGACGACGCCCTGCCCGAGCTGCTCGAGATCGCGCACGACGTGCGGATGCGTTGGTGCGGCCCGGAGGTCGAGGTCGAGGGGATCGTGTCGATCAAGACCGGTGGCTGCCCCGAGGACTGCCACTTCTGCTCCCAGTCCGGCCTGTTCTCCTCCCCCGTCCGCGCCGCGTGGCTCGACATCCCCTCGCTCGTCGAGGCGGCGGTGCAGACCGCGGCGACCGGTGCGAGCGAGTTCTGCATCGTGGCCGCCGTACGCGGGCCGGACGAGCGGCTCATGGCGCAGATGCGCGAGGGGGTCGCGGCGATCAAGGCAGCCGTCTGCATCAACGTCGCAGCCTCACTGGGCATGCTCACCCAGGAGCAGGTCGACGACCTCGCCGAGATGGGCGTGCACCGCTACAACCACAACCTCGAGACGTCGCGCTCGTTCTTCCCGAACGTCGTCACCACGCACACCTGGGAGGAGCGCTGGTCGACGCTGCTCATGGTGCGCGAGGCCGGCATGGAGGTGTGCTGCGGCGGCATCGTCGGCATGGGCGAGACCCTGGCGCAGCGCGCGGAGTTCACGGCCCAGCTCGCCGAGCTCGAGCCGCACGAGGTGCCGCTCAACTTCCTCAACCCGCGCCCCGGCACGCCGTTCGGCGACCAGCCGGTGATGCCCGCGAGCGATGCGCTGCGCACCATCGCGGCGTTCCGCCTGGCCCTGCCGCGCACGATCCTGCGCTACGCCGGCGGCCGCGAGATCACCCTCGGCGACCTCGGCACCCGCGACGGCCTGCTCGGCGGCATCAACGCGGTCATCGTGGGCAACTACCTCACCACGCTCGGCCGCCCGGCCACCGACGACCTCGCGCTGCTCGCGGAGCTCTCGATGCCCGTCAAGGCCCTCAACGCAGCCCTGTGAACCGCTCGTCGGCAGCCGCCAGCAGGCAGCGCGTGCACCCGTGAGCGATGTCGTGGAACCGGGTACGGCGTACTGCGGCCGCTGCGGCGAGCCGGTCAGCGACCTCGACCCGCACCTCGCCTGCCGGCGAGCGCTCGAGCTCGAGCCGCCGCGCTACTGCCCGCGGTGCCGCCGCCGGATGGTCGTGCAG
>JANMMN010000120.1:0-3035 GCA_031373405.1 Actinomycetes bacterium | reverse complement strand
AAGAAGATCCAGGTCATCAAGGAGGTGCGCACCCTCACGAACCTGGGCCTCAAGGAGGCCAAGGACCTCGTCGAGGCCGCACCCAAGGCCGTGCTCGAGAAGGTCAAGAAGGACGACGCCGAGAAGGCCAAGGAGGCCCTCGAGGCCGCCGGCGCCACGGTCAGCGTCAAGTAGTTCCTGCCTCGACCGAGCCCTCGGGGCTCACGCACGACCAGCACGAAGGGCGGCACCCCGCGGGTGCCGCCCTTCGTCGTTCGGTGCCGGAGCTCAGCTGGCGGCGGCCGCGATCGGCAGGGGCACGAGCACGTTGTCGATCACGTGGATGACGCCGTTGGAGGCCTTGATGTTGGCCGCGACGATTCCGGCGTTCGACGTCGCGCCGGCGGCGTCGACGACCTGACCCGCGGAGGTGACTCCGATCGAGGAGCCGGCGAGCAGGGTCGACACCGGCTTGGTGCCCTTCTTCGGGACGACCGAGTTGGAGAACCTGCGGTCGCCGGTCACGTGGTAGAGCAGCACGTCGTCCGCGAGGTCGTTGGCGACGAGGAAGCCCAGCAGGGTCGGGACGGTGCCGTCGCCGACGCCGGCGGCAGCGAGCTCGTCCGCGGCCTTCTCGAAGGCCGCGTTCGTGGGTGCGAACACGGTCACGGTGACGTCGCTGCTGTCGAGGACAGCGTCGAGCCCGGTCGCCTGCAGCGCCGCGACCAGGTAGCTGAAGTTGTCGTTGCCGGCTGCGATGGCGGTGATCGTCTTCTCGCCCGGGCCGCCCCAGGCGTACGCCGGTCCGGCGGTCGCGGGGGTGGCCATGCCGACGGCGAGCGCCGCGGCGGCGCCTCCGGCCAGGATCGTGCTGAGTGCCTTGTGCATCGGTTCGTGCCCTTCGTCGAGGGGGTGCGAGCCCGTCCCGAGCCCGCGTGTCGTGATGTCCTTCCGTGCACCGGGCGGTCCTGGATGCGGCCAACGGCCGCGGAGCTCACGGCGTACGACTCACCCGCCGCACTGCCCCCACCGACCCCGCCCGTCACCGATGTGGGACCTTGTCCCCAGGTCACGGGGAGGTCGCGGTGTCCCCCGGACGCGCCCCCGGTGCTTGACTCCGACGGGGGGAGGCGGTCACCATCGGATCGCGCTAGACCCTCGGGCCGCACGGCCCGTGGGACGAGGTCCGCCCCGTGCACGCCGCCCCGCCCGCTGTCGAGCGGTGGCCGGCCGGGGACGAGACGACGGTCCCACGGTGCTCAGGCGACCGAGACTCGACAGCGGCCTGCCCATCTGGGTATGCTGCCGCTTTGCGCTGCCTTTCCTCGGCTGTGTCCATTGGACACGGCGTGATCGGCGTGCGCTCACGAAGGTCCGCGAGTCCTCGGAAGGACGCCTCTTGGCCGCCGCCCGCAAGTCTGCAGTTCCCACGCCCGTTCCCGGCCCCCGCCGGGTGTCATTCGCCAAGATCCGCGAGCCGCTGGAGGTCCCTGACCTCCTCGCGCTCCAGACCGAGTCCTTCGACTGGCTGCTCGGCAACCAGAAGTGGCGGGACCGGGTCGCCACGGCGATCGAGAACCGCCGTCATGTCCCCGAGACCTCGGGCCTCGAGGACATCTTCGAGGAGATCTCCCCGATCGAGGACTTCAGCGGCTCCATGTCGCTCTCGTTCCGCGACCACCGGTTCGAGCCGTCGAAGTACACGGTCGAGCAGTGCCGCGACAAGGACTTCACGTACTCCGCGCCGCTGTTCGTCACCGCGGAGTTCATGAACAACGAGACCGGTGAGATCAAGTCCCAGACGGTCTTCATGGGCGACTTCCCGCTGATGACCGACAAGGGCACGTTCATCATCAACGGCACCGAGCGCGTCGTCGTCTCGCAGCTCGTGCGCTCACCGGGCGTCTACTTCGAGCGCACGCCCGACAAGACCTCCGACAAGGACGTCTACGTCGCCAAGATCATCCCGTCGCGCGGTGCGTGGCTGGAGTTCGAGGTCGACAAGAAGGACCTCGTCGGTGTCCGCGTCGACCGCAAGCGCAAGCAGCCCGTGACGGTGCTCCTCAAGGCCCTCGGTCTGTCCACCGAGGAGATCCAGGCCCGCTTCGGCAAGTACGAGTCGATGGTCGCCACCCTCGAGAAGGACGGCATCAGCGACCAGGACGAGGCGCTCAAGGACATCTACCGCAAGCTGCGTCCCGGCGAGCCCCCCACGACCGAGGCCGGTCAGTCGCTGCTGGACAACTTCTACTTCAACCCGAAGCGCTACGACCTCGCGAAGGTCGGTCGGTACAAGATCAACAAGAAGTTCGGCACCGAGTTCCCGCTGACGCAGAGCACGATCACGATCGACGACATCGTCTCGACGATCGAGTACCTCGTGCGCCTGCACGCAGGCGAGACCGACTTCACGGCACCCGAGGGCACGACCGTGCGCGCGGAGACCGACGACATCGACCACTTCGGCAACCGTCGCCTGCGTACGGTCGGCGAGCTCATCCAGAACCAGATCCGCACGGGTCTGTCCCGGATGGAGCGCGTCGTCCGCGAGCGCATGACGACCCAGGACGTCGAGGCGATCACGCCGCAGACGCTGATCAACATCCGGCCGGTCGTCGCCTCCATCAAGGAGTTCTTCGGCACCAGCCAGCTCTCGCAGTTCATGGACCAGACCAACCCGCTCGCGGGCCTGACCCACAAGCGCCGGCTCTCGGCGCTGGGCCCGGGTGGTCTCTCGCGCGAGCGGGCCGGCTTCGAGGTCCGCGACGTCCACCCGTCGCACTACGGCCGGATGTGCCCGATCGAGACCCCTGAGGGTCCCAACATCGGTCTCATCGGCTCGCTCTCCTCGTTCGCCCGGGTCAATGCGTTCGGCTTCGTCGAGACGCCGTACCGGCTCGTCACCAACGGTGAGGTCACCGACCAGGTCGACTACACACCGCAGATGACGAGGACCGTTACGTCATCGCGCAGGCCAACGCCGTCATAGACGCCAAGGGCAAGTTCACCGAGGATCAGGTGCTGGTGCGCCAAAAGCGTGGCGAGGTCGACGCGGT
>JANMMN010000118.1:0-5392 GCA_031373405.1 Actinomycetes bacterium | reverse complement strand
GCCGCGGGCGTGCCCGGGCGAGGTGAGTACTGGAAGGTGAACGCCGAGGCGAAGCGCGCCGTGCGCGCCACGTCGATGGTCGCGGCGAAGTCCTCGTCGGTCTCGCCCGGGAAACCGACGATGATGTCGGTCGTGATCGCGGCCTCGGGCATCACCGCGCGCACCCGCTCGATGATCCCGAGGTACTTCTCGCTCCGGTAGGAACGCCGCATCACCTTGAGCAGCCGGTCGGACCCGCTCTGCAGCGGCATGTGCAGCTGCGGCATGACATTGGGCGTCTCGGCCATCGCGGCGATGACGTCGTCGGTGAAGTCGGCCGGGTGCGGGCTGGTGAAGCGCACCCGCTCGAGGCCGTCGATGTCACCGCACGCGCGCAGCAGCTTGGCGAACGCGGCTCGGTCGCCGAACTCCACGCCGTACGCGTTGACGTTCTGACCGAGCAGCGTCACCTCGAGCACGACCTCGGCGACGAGCGACACGATCTCGGCCAGCACGACACCCGGGCGAAGGTCCATATACATGCCGCGCAGCGCCGGCACGATGCAGAACGTGCAGGTGTTGTTGCACCCGACCGAGATCGCGACCCACGCGGCGTATGCCGACTCGCGTCTCGACGGCAGCGTGGAGGGGAACGTCTCGAGCGACTCGAGGATCTCGACCTGCGCCTCGGCGTTGACCCGGGCCCGCTCGAGCAGCACCGGCAGCGACCCGATGTTGTGCGTGCCGAACACGACGTCGACCCACGGCGCACGTCGCGTGACCTCACCGCGGTCCTTCTGCGCGAGGCACCCGCCTACGGCGATCTGCATCCCGGGCGTGACGTCCTTGACCGACTTGAGGTAGCCGAGGTTGCCGTAGAGCCGGTTGTCGGCGTTCTCGCGCACAGCGCAGGTGTTGAACACCACGACGTCGGCGTGCTCGCCCTCGGGAGCGCGCAGGTAGCCCGCGCCCTCGAGCAGGCCGGAGAGCCGCTCGGAGTCGTGGACGTTCATCTGGCACCCGTAGGTGCGGACCTGGTAGGTGCGCGGGTTCATGGTGAGTCCAGGGTACGACGCTCCTGACAACCAACCTGTCAGGGCCTCGCGACCCCCAGGAGGAGCGCGGCACTGACAACCGCGCCCAGCTGGCACGCCGCGCACCTCCCCGCTGCCAGGCTCAGCGTCCGGCGTCCGGACGGTAGGGCGGCAGGACGAACAGCGCTCCGACGATGCCGGCCACGAACAGCGCCACGCACCAGCCCGCCAGCACATCGGTGGACCAGTGCACGCCGAGCACGAGACGGGCGAGGCCCATCGCGACACCGAGCACGATGAACGGGAATGCGACGAGCGCACCCCAGGACGGGTTGCGCACCAGGCTCCCGAGGGCGACCCCGCACGCCGCCCACACCGCGATGCCCGCGGTCGCGTGGCCCGACGGGAACGAGGCGGTGAGCTCGGTCGCCAGCGGCACCGGCCAGGCCGGCCGGGTCCGGTCCACGACCGGCTTGATCAGGTCGGTGAGCAACGGGGCGAACGCCGCGAGGCACCCGAGTGTCAGCGCCGCCCACCAGCGCCGCGCGACCAGCAGGATCGCCACGACCGTGACTGCGGCGTACGTCGAGATCACGACCCCACCCATATCGGCGAGCCGCAACGACACCTCGACGGCCCACGGTGCCGTGGGGACCCACCGCTGGACCGCGGCGTCGATGCTGCGGTCGACGTCGAGCAGTGGCTGCCACTCGCTGACGACGAGCACGCCGAGCACGACGACGACGAGCCCAGCCCACGCGGCCCCCCAGGCGCCGCCACGACGGCTCAGCAGTGGCTCGTCCTGCCTCACCGCGCCCGAGGCCACGGTGATGCGACCGCCGCTCACCGGGCCAGCCCGGTCGCACGCGACTCGCGCACGACGGTGACGCGGATCTGACCCGGATAGGTCAGCTCGTGCTCGATCTCCGCCGCGATGTCGCGGGCGAGCACCGCCATCGCGATATCGTCGACCGCGTCGGGCAGCACCACGACGCGCACCTCGCGCCCGGCCTGCATCGCGAAGACCTTGTCGACTCCGGCGTAGGACGAGGCGATCGCCTCGAGCCGCTCGAGCCGCTCGACGTAGTGCTCGAGCGACTCGCGCCGCGCACCCGGTCGACCTCCGCTCATCGCATCGGCGGTCTGGGTGAGCACCGCCTCGAGGGTGCGCACCTCGACCTCGTTGTGGTGCGCCTCGATCGCGTGGACGACGTCCTCGTGCTCGCCGTAGCGGCGCGCGACCTCGGCGCCGATCAGCGCGTGGCTGCCCTCGACCTCGTGGGTGAGCGCCTTGCCGATGTCGTGCAGCAGCGCGCAGCGCTTGGAGTGCTCGACCGGGAGTCGCAGCTCCGCGGCCATGATCCCGGCGAGATGTGCGGCCTCGACGAGGTGCCCGAGCACGTTCTGGCCGTACGACGTGCGGTATCGCAGGCGCCCGAGCAGTGCGACGAGGTCCGGGTGCATGTCGCCGATCCCGAGGTCCATCAGCGCGTCCTCGGCAGCGCGCAGGCACCGCGCGTCGACCTCGAGGCGGCTGCGCTCGTACTCCTCCTCGATCCGGCTCGGCTGGATCCGGCCGTCGGCGACCAGCGCCTCGAGCGTGATCCGGGCGACCTCACGACGGATCGGGTCGAAGCTGGAGAGCAGCACCGCCTCGGGGGTGTCGTCGATGAGCAGGTTGACCCCGGTCACCGCCTCGAACGTGCGGATGTTGCGGCCCTCGCGGCCGATGATGCGGCCCTTCATCGAGTCGTCCGGCAGGTGCAGCACGGAGACGGTCGACTCCGCGGTGCTCGCGGACGCGATCCGCTGGGCGGCGAGGGTGACGATGCGCCGGGCCCGATCCTCCCCCTCGTCCTTGGCCTCGCGCTCGATGTCGCGCACGGTCAGCGCCGCCTCGCGCTTGGCCTGCGCCTCGATGCTCGTGACGAGCTCGGCCTTGGCCGCCTCGGCCGTGAGCCCGGCGACCCGCTCCAGCGCCTCGGCGAGGTGCGCGTCGAGCGACGCCTCCGACTCGGCGACCGCAGCCGCCCGGTCGGCGAGCGCCGCCTCGGTCGCCTCCGCCGCCGTACGCCGCGCGGTCAGGGTCACAAGCTCGGCGTCGAGGCGCGCCTCGCGCTCGCTCAGCCGCTCGTCACGCCGCTGCGCCTCGTCGCGCATCGCCGCCATCTCGGCGCGGGCGGCAGCAACGTCCGCCTCGACCTGGGTGCGGCGCTCCTCAGCGCGGCGGACGTCCTCGGCCGCCTCGGCGCGACCCTGCTCGGCACCGGCGAGCGCCTGCTCGGCCAGGGCACGGGTGCGCTCGGCCTCGACGCGGGCCTCCTCGCGCAGCTGGTCGGCACGCGCGTCGGCCTCGCGTCCCCGACGCGCCAGCTCGGCCTCGACACCCGTCTCGACGCCGGCTGCCACCTCCGCGCCACGGGATCGCTCGAGCGCGGCGAGCCGGGTGCGCGAGCGGATCAGCACAACAGCGATCGCCACACCGGCGGCGAGCAGCACGAGGACGAGTAGGACGAGCACGGCCAGGCGATCCATCGACAGCCACCTCCACATCGGCACACCGACGTCGACGCAGCACCACCGAGCAGACCACCCACGGAGGGCGGTCGACGCGTCAATCGGCCACACGGCCGGTCAGGTTCGAAGTCATTCGTCGGGGTCGGGCCTCGCGGCCCCACAACGGCAGGTTAACCGTCGATGGCCGCCCGTCGCAGCGATCCGGCTCCGGCTGTCGTCACCGGGCTCAGCGCGACAGCGCCCGACGCACCCGGCGGCGGACCCGGCTCGCGGCCCTGCGCGGCCACGGGGTGGCGTCCCACGCCTCGCGGGCCAGCCGCGCGGCCTCGGCCCTCGCGGCGGCCGCCGCCTCCGCCGTACGCCGCATCTCCTCGGCGTACGCCGCGACCTCGGCGAGGCGGATCTGCTCGCGCGAGGCCGGGACCCGCTCACCCCGGTCGAGGTAGGCCGCCCGGAACGGCGCGACGACGGCCGCCCGCTGCTCGGCGTCCTCGGCGACAGGAGCGTCGGAGATGTTGGCCCCGTGGCGTCGGTAGAGCCAGGTCGGCTCGGTCAGCGAGGTCGCGCGCACCCCCTGCGTCAGCAGCGTGAGCCACACCGGATAGATCACCTGCTGGTCGAGCGCGGCGTCCCACGGTCCGGCCTGGAACAGGTCGGTGCGCACCATCGCACCGTCGTTGATGGCGATGCTCCCGGCGAGCAGGTCGCCGAGACTCGGCTCGGGCAGAGTGATCTCGCGGACCGTCAGCAAGCTCGAGTCGGTGCGCAGGTAGGACCCGGCCACGAGGTCGTAACCCTGCGCGAGCCGCTCGAGGTGGGCGAGGAGGAAGCGCGGCAGCATGATGTCGTCGTCGCCGAAGAGCGTGACGTACGTCGAGGTCGCGGCCCCGACGCCGAGCACGATGGCCGAGGCGGGGTTGTTGCGGCCGTCGTGCTCCTCGATCCGGATCACGTCGAAGCCCGCTGCTCGCACGGTGTCGATCGTCGAGGAGTCATCAGAGCAGTCGTCGACGACGAGCACCCGGGTCGACCAGCCGGCGCGACGAGCCTCGTCGACGGCGACCCGGATCGAGTGCAGGGTCGTCGCGAGCAGCTCGGCGCGGTTGCGGGTGGGGATGACGACGGTGACGTCGGTGTGGCTCATGCGTCGCGAAGGCGCAGCACCCGGGCGGGCACGCCCGCCGCCACCGCATAATCGGGCAGGTCGACGGCGACGACGGCACCGGCGCCCACCTGCACGCCGCGCCCGATGCGCACGCCGGGCAGGATCGTCGCGGCGACGCCGATGTCGGAGTCGTCACCGATCTCGATCGCGGCGTAGGTCAGCTGCGCGTGCAGGATCGGCACGTCGCGACCGTCCTCGCCGTGCGCCGAGGTGATCATGCGGACCCCGATGCCGATCCCGACGTTGAACCCGATCCGCAGACCACCGGCCGAGCTGAGATAGCACTGCTCGCCGATCCAGCTGCCGTCGCCGACGACGAGCTCGCCCTCGGGGTAGGCCTTGAGGATCGCGGTGTGGCCGACGTACACGCTGGCCCCCAGGCGCACGTGACCTGGCCGGAAGACGAGCGCGGTCTCCTCGACCACGGTGCCCTCGCCCCAGGCTCCGAAGTTGGCAGGCGTCCATCGTCCGTCGCCGTGCGAGGAACGCAACGGTGGCGCGATCACAGGCACTCCAGGACCGTCGCGACCACCGTGCGCTGGTCGACGGCGGTGATGCCCGGGTAGAGCGGGAGGGACAGCGCACGGTCGACGAGCGCCTCGGTGACGGGGAAGTCGCCAGGACGCACGCCGTACTTGTCGCGGTAGTAGCTCGTGAACGGGATCGAGACCGTGCCGATCTGGGTCTGCACACCCTT
>JANMMN010000085.1:0-26332 GCA_031373405.1 Actinomycetes bacterium | reverse complement strand
CCTGCAGGCACAGCACGTCCGGCTGCGCCGAGGCGAGGAACGCGAGGAGCCGTTCGATCCGGGTCACGACGTTGTTGACGTTCCAGCTCACGATGCGCACGCGGACGATCCTCCCACCCGTACCCTCTTCCGCATGTCACTGCCGTTGTTGTCGTTTCCGGGGGGCGGTGACGACAACAGCACCAGTGATGTGGGGAGCTAGTGGGTGGCCGCCATCCTCGTGACCGCCTCGGTGAGGATGCCTCGCGAGGTTGTACGCCTGTGACGCCGAGGTGACCACGAAGCCGGCGTCCGTCACGCAGAGCCAAGGGGTGAACGTCGCGCCGTCGGGCACGAGTGGGGCGTGGATCTCGTCGACGATCACGGTAGCGCCGTGCGTTCCGGCACCGCCGCTACCGCGGCGAGCTCCTCCCTCGTGTGCAGCGTGCCCGTCGGGTTGTGCGTCGAGCAGAGCAGCACGACCGGTGCCGCTCTCCGCGAGCCCTACGTCGATGGCTGCGGGATCGAGGCGGTGGTCCGCGGTGAGCGGGACCTGCGCGACCCGGCGCCCGAACTCCTCGTGAGCAGGGAGAACGGGTAGTAGACAGGCGACGGGATCAGCTCCGCGTCACCACGCTCGGTGAGCAGCTCGATCAGGCGGGCGATGCCGGTGAGCACGTCGGCCACGACCGCGGTCGCTCCGACGTCGAGCTCCCAGCCCCACCGGCGCGCTGTGAGCCAGCCGAACGACTCGGCGTACGCCGTGTCCAGCGTCGGGTAGCCGGTGTCGCCGTTGCGGACCGCCCGGGTCACCGCCTCGACCACGGACTCCGGCGGCATGGCGTCCATCTCGGCCACCCACAGCGGCAGCACGTCCGTCGGGTGCTGCCGCCACGTGATCGACGTCCGGGCGCGCAGCTCGGCCTCGGTCAGCAGCTCGAACGGCTCCACGCTCACCCGACGACCCTGGCAGCACCCCGCCCGCCGGCGCCCACGCGGACGTTCCTGATCCGAACCCTGCCGCCCGGCAGGCCACAGCGGGGTGGGCAGCGGTGCTGGACAGCGGCCTGCATACTCGGTATACATACTCGGTATGGCGATCCGACGCGGACTGCTGGCCCTGCTCGACGAGGGTCCGGCGTACGGCTACCAGCTGAAAGCGGTCTTCGAGGAGCGCACCGGGGGCACCTGGCCGCTCAACATCGGGCAGGTCTACACGACCCTCGCTCGGGCCGAGCGCGACGGGCTCGTCGCCCACCTCGAGGTCGACGACGACGGCCGGGTCGTCTACGAGATCACCCACGAGGGCCGTGCCACGGTCGCCGCCTGGTTCGCCCAGCCGGTGCGGCACGAGTCGGCGCCGCGCGATGAGCTCGCGATCAAGCTCGCCGTCGCGATCACCGCGCCGGACGTCGACGTCCGCGGGATCGTCCAGGCGCAGCGCACCGAGACGATGCGGGAGCTGCAGGACCTGACCCGGCTGAAGATGCGGGCCGACAACGACGCCGACATCGCCTGGACTCTCGTCCTGGACCGCCTCATCTTCGACGTCGAGGCCGAGGCGCGCTGGCTCGACCATTGTGAGTCGCGCATCGCCCGGGCGGCCGCGACCCGCGACAGGGAACGCCGTACAACGTCGAGCAGCTCACGCGCATCACAGGGGAGTGCACGATGACCGCACCGGTTCTCGAGCTCGTCGACGTCACCCGGATCCACGGCCGCGGAGCCACGGCGGTGCACGCGCTGCGAGGGGTGACCCTCACGGTCGCGGCGGGTGAGCTCGTCGCCGTCATGGGCCCGAGCGGCTCGGGCAAGTCAACCTTGCTCAATGTCGCGGGCGGGCTCGACACCGTCACCACGGGTGCGGTTCTGGTCGAGGGCCACGACCTCGCGGCGCTGACCAAGGCCGAGCTCGCGGCGGTACGGCGACGCAGCGCGGGCTACGTCTTCCAGGACCTCAACCTGATCCCGACGCTGACGGCCGCCGAGAACGTCGCGCTCCCCCTCGAGCTCGACGGCCGTCGGCGTACGGCGTCGCTCGCCCGCCTCGCGCTCGAGGACGTGGGCGTCGCGGACCTCGCCGACCGCTATCCCGACGAGATGTCCGGCGGGCAGCAGCAGCGGGTCGCGATCGCGCGCGCGCTCGTGGGCGAGCGTCGGCTCGTGCTGGCCGACGAGCCCACCGGTGCCCTCGACTCGGAGACCGGCGAGGCGGTGCTCACGCTGCTGCGGCGCCGCGTCGACCAGGGCTGCGCGGGTGTGCTCGTCACGCACGAGTCACGCCACGCCGCGTGGGCCGACCGCGTGGTCTACCTGCGCGACGGCGCGATCGTCGACTCCACGTCGTACGCCGCCGTGCCCGAGATCGTCGTCTCGTGACGGCTGTGCTCGAGCGGCCCGCAGCACCCACGCCGCACTCTGTGCGACGGGTGCCGTCGAGGTTCGCGCGGTGGTGGGGCGGCTGGCGGGTGGCGCTTCGCCTCGCCCGCCGCGACTCGTGGCGGGGCAAGGGCCGCGCGCTGCTCGTGGTGCTGCTCATCGCTCTGCCCGTCGCGACCGTGAGCGGCGTGATCGTCTACGCCGCCGCGGACCAGGCCGACCGCAGCCACGTACGGCAGGCGCTGCTCTCCCTCGGCACCGCGGCGGACGCGCGGGTGATGCTCGGCTCGGGCCGGGTCGTGCAGACCCCGTCGCTGTCGAGCTGGACCTCCTCCGGGGACGCCGTCTCGACCCCCGACTCGGTGCGGGCAGCGCTGCCCGCGGGGTCGCGCACCGTGAGCACCGGGACGTCCTCCTCGGTCGTGCTCGAGTCGGGCCCGTGGGGCGTGGTGTCGAACATCGCGGTGCAGGAGGTGCGCGACCCGCTCAACGCCGCCCGCTGGACCGTGACGGAGGGCCGTCTCCCGCAGTCGGCCTCGGAGGTCGCGCTGCTCGGGCGCGACCTGCGCCGGCTGCAGGCCGGTCTCGGCTCGTCCGTCACTGCCACCACCACAGTCGGCGCGGGTGCGACCCGGACGCTCACCGTCGTCGGCGCGGTCGACCTGCCGTGGCAGGGCGCGGGCGGGGTCGTGCTGCCCGGCGTGCTCCCGGCCGACCCCGGCATGTCGGACACCGCCGAGCTGCTCGTCGACTCGCCGACCCCCCCGACGTGGACCGACGTACGCCGCCTCAACGCGCTGGGCGCGGTCGTGGCGGCGCGCGGGGTGCTCGCGGATCCACCGCCCTTCTGCGATCCCGACCGGCTCTGCCTCGACACCGCGGAGGCGCCCGACGACACCGGATCGTCGGTCCCCAGCGACCTGCAGGTCGCCGAGGCGGCGCGGGTCGCGGCCCTGGGCGCCGTGGTGCTCGTGCTCGTGGTGCTCCAGGTCGCGCTGCTGGCGGGCCCGGCGTTCGCGGTGCAGCTGCGCCGCCGGCAGCGCGAGCTCGGCCTGCTCGGAGCCAGCGGCGGTGACGCGGCGGCGCTCCGGCGCACAGTGCTGGCCTCGGGCGTCGTGCTGGGTGCCGTGGGCGCGACGCTCGGCCTTGCCCTGGGCTGGGGGGCGGTGTGGCTGGTCGGCGTACCGCTGGCATCGCTGCCCGTCGTGCAGGAGGGCCGCATGCCGCAGGGTGTCCCGCCGCTGCCCTGGTACGTCGTCGCGGTCGCGATGATCGGTGTCGTCAGCGCCATGACCGCGGCGCTGATCCCGGCGGTGATGGCGGGCCGGGGCGACGTCGTCGACACGCTGCGCGGGCGGCGTCCCCTGCCGCCGGTGCGGACGCGCACCCCGTTGGTCGGCCTGGTGCTCGGTGCCGTCGGCATCGCGCTGCTGCTCTACGGCCGCGGCGTGGGCGGCTTCTCGACCGACCCGCTCATCCTCGGCGTGGGCCTCATCGCCGGCGAGCTGGGCCTGGTGCTGGTCATGCCGTGGCTCGTGGTGCAGCTCGGCCGTCTCGGCCGGTTCCTGCCGCTGACGCCGCGCCTCGCCGTGCGCGACGCGGGTCGCCACCGGCTGCGTACCGCCACCGCTGCCTGCGCGATCGCCGCCGCGGCCGCCGCGGCGGTGGCCACGTCCACGTGGGCCACGTCGCAGCGGCTGCAAGTCGACTCCAGCGGCACCCCCTACGTCGCGGGGTCCTTGCCGGTCTCGTTCTCGCCGTCGTACGACGCCACAGTCCTCAGCGCCACGGCGGCCGACGTTCGCCGGGCCGTCGACGCGGCGGCACCCGGCTCGGTCAGCGTCACGCTGCTCAACGTGGGGCCGCGGTCGCAGGACCCGAGGTCCCTCGCCGCCGGGAGCTATGGCGCCCTGGACTGCGCCCAGCCCGACGGCGCGGTGCCCCCGACGTCCGCGGACGGCGCCGGGCAGCTCATGCCGTGCGGCCAGCGACCGGCGTCCGGGCCGGGCCAGGCGAACACCATGATCTACATCCGGGGGCTGTCCTCGCCGGTGGCGATGATCGAGGACCCCAACTCGCTGGGTCGGCTGCTCGGGCCCCTGGCAGGCACCGACGAGGCGGTGGCGACCCTGCGGGCCGGGGGCGCGGTCTCGCTGATCCCCGGCTCACTCGACGGCCAGGGGCGCGTGTGGCTGCGTCCCCTGTCGGAGACGACCGGGCCCGACGGTTCCCTCACCCAGTCCTACGAGCCCGTCGTGGCGCTCGCCGCGGTCGAGGTGACCTCCGGCACGATGCCGGCACAGGTGCTCGTCGGGCCCGCCGCCCTGGCTCCTGGGTCGCCGCTCGGCCGGGTGGCGGCGAGCATCCCGGCGGTCGGCGTGGTCGTGGTCGAGCCGTGGGTGGCCGACCGCCCTGACCGCCCGACCCTGGCCGACACGATCTCGATCGCGCTGGCCAAGGCCCGGGTCACCGCCTCCGTGGTCCCCGTCGCCGAGCTGCGGGCCGACGACTCCGTGGGCCTCACCCTCGCCATCGCGGCGGCGGCCACGCTGGCGATGGCACTGCTCGCCGGGCTCATGGTGACGGCGCTGGCGCTGGCCGACGGGAAATCCGACCTGGTCACTCTCACCGCCGTGGGCGCGGCGCCGAAGGTGCGCCGACGGATGGCGGCGAGCACGGCCGGCTTCGTCACGGCCCTCGGGTGCGCGGCCGGCGTCGTGTCCGGGCTGGTGGTCGCCCGGCTGCTCGTCGGGCTGTTCTACGCCGTCGGCGGTCGCGCGTTCGAGGTGCGCTGGGGGCTGGTGGCCTTCGTCCTGATCGCGATCCCGCTGGTGACGGCCGCGGTGGCGTGGCTGACCACGCGCTCCCGGGTCACGATCCCCCGGCGTACCGACTCCTGACCCCCTCAGCCCGCGCGTCACTTGTCGTGTTGTCGTTTCCGGGCCGGTCAACGACAACAAGCGCAGTGACGCGCGGCGCCCAGGGACCGGAAGCAGGCGGTTTGGGGTTGTCCGGCCCGCCCTTGTATCCTGCTCCCACGTGCCCGGTCTCATCCGGTGGCCCTCCTGGGCCTACCCGAGCCGGGCGTGACGCTTCAACCCTCCTGCCACGGAGAGACCGTGGCCGTTCTAGTCCAGAGGAGGTGGGTACGCATGCGTCATTACGAGGTCATGGTGATCCTGGACCCCGAGCTCGAGGAGCGCACCGTCGCTCCCAGCCTGGATACGTTCCTCAACGTCGTGAAGGTCGACGGCGGTTCCGTCGACAAGGTCGACATCTGGGGACGTCGCAGGCTCGCGTTCGAGATCAACAAGAAGGCCGAGGGCATCTACGCCGTCCTCGACCTGACCTGCTCGCCCGCGGCCGTTCAGGAGCTGGACCGTCAGCTCAACCTGAACGAGGCCGTGCTGCGCACCAAGGTCATGCGCCCGGAAGCCCACTAGGCATCCACAGTCCGCGCCCGACGTCCTGACGGCTGTCGGTGCGCACCCGTAAGGTCCGGCTCTAGTCCGTACCCCAGTCCTTCCTAGTCGAGGCGGTCAGCACCATGGCGCAAGGCGACATCACCATCACCGTCGTCGGGAACCTCACCAACGATCCCGAGCTGCGGTTCACACCGAGCGGCGCCGCGGTCGCGAGCTTCACCATCGCGTCCAACTCGCGCTTCCTCGACAAGACCACGAACGAGTGGAAGGACGGCGAGCCCGTCTACATGCGTTGCAGCGTGTGGCGCCAGTACGCCGAGAACGTCGCCGAGTCGCTCACCCGGGGCCCCCGGGTGATCGCCACCGGCCGTCTCAAGCAGCGCAGCTACGACACCCGCGAGGGCGAGAAGCGCACTGTCATCGAGATGGACGTCGACGATGTCGGTCCGGCGCTGCGCACGGCGACGGCGAAGGTCACCAAGGTGGCGCGCGCCGGCGGCGGTGGCTTCGCGGGTGACGGGGGCGGCTTCGGCGGCCAGCCGGCGGCCGGCGCGACCGCCGGCAACGACGACCCGTGGGCCACTCCGGCCCCCGCGGCCGGCGGTGCTGCTGGTGGCGGTTCGTGGGGCGGCGGCGCGCCGAGCTACGACGAGCCCCCGTTCTAGGCCCGGATCTCACGCACGATCCGGCCGCTCGCGCGGCCGGCTGACCAGCTCCACCCCATCCCGGCCGAGTGCCGGGCTCCCACCTAAGGAGCACCACGATGGCCAAGCCTGTTCTTCGTAAGCCGAAGAAGAAGGTCTGCGTCTTCTGCAAGGAGAAGATCGCGCACGTCGACTACAAGGACACGTCGCTGCTGCGCAAGTACATCTCCGACCGCGGCAAGATCCGTGCGCGTCGCGTGAGCGGCAACTGCACCCAGCACCAGCGCGACGTGGCGATTGCTGTCAAGAACGCGCGCGAGGTTGCACTGCTCCCCTACACCTCGACCGCCCGCTGACGAAGGAGGCGACTACGACATGAAGCTCATCCTCACTCAGGACGTCTCCGGTCTCGGCGCCCCCGGCGACGTGGTGGAGGTCAAGGACGGGTACGGCCGCAACTATCTGCTCCCGCGTCGTCTCGCGACCTCGTGGACCAAGGGCGGCGAGAAGCAGGTCGCGCAGATCCAGCGCGCCCGCGCCGTGCGCGAGGTCAAGGACGTCGACGACGCGCAGGCGATCAAGAGCTCGCTCGAGGGTCTCTCGATCAAGCTCCCCGCTCGCGCGGGCGACACCGGTCGCCTCTTCGGTGCCGTCACCGTCACCGACGTCGTCGAGGCCATCACGGCCGCCGGCGGACCGGCGGTCGACAAGCGCAAGGTCACCATCCTCACCCCGATCAAGACCGTGGGTGCGCACAAGGTCCAGGTGCGCGTGCACGCCGACGCGCTCGCGACGATCACCGTCGACGTCGTCACCGACTGACCCTCGACAGTCACGAAGGGCCGCCACCCGATGGGGTGGCGGCCCTTCGTCATCTCTCGACCTCCCACCTCAGGTCGCGGCACTCGCCTGGACGTGGACGCGACGCGACGCGGGGGCGGGGGGTCATGCCACCGCGTCTGCCGGGCGGCTCGCGCGCAGCCACTCCGCACCCCTCGCGCGCCACCCCAGCAGTGCGAGCCGCACGAGCATGAACCACGTGATCGCCCACCACAGGCCCGTGACGCCGAGGTCGCGATCGAGCACGAACCACGCCGCCGGCAGGAAGGCGAGCAGCATCACCGTGCCCGCGAGGGCGAGCCAGCGTCCGTCGCCGGCACCGATGAGGACGCCGTCGAGCACGAACACCGGTGTCGTCAGCGGCTGCTGCAGCGCGGCGATGACCAGCGCCGCAGTGATGAGGTCACGGACGACGGCATCGGTCGAGAACGCGCGCGGCAGCCACGGCAGCACCGCGAGCAGCAGCAACCCGAGCCCGACGCCGAGCACCACCCCGAGCCGCACGAGCCGACCTGTGACGGCCCGTGCGCCCGCGACGTCGCCCGCGCCGAGGTAACGGCCGAGCAGGGCCATCCCCGCGATGGCGAGCGCGTCGGCGGCGAGCGCCAGCACGATCCACACCGAGAAGCTCACGTGGTACGCCGCGAGGTCGGCGTCGCCCATCCGCGCCGCGACCGCGGCCGCGACGAGGTACACCGCGCGCAGCGCCACCGTGCGCCAGAACAGCGGGAGTCCCGCGCGGGCGGCGCCGAGCACGCCGATGCCGCTGGGGCGCATCGAGACCCCGTGCTGTCGCGCGACGCGCACGACGACCGCGACGTACGCGATCGCCTGCACCCACTCGGCCACAGCGGTCGCCACCGCGGAGCCACCGATGCCGTAGTGCAGCCCGAGCACCAGGGTGACCGCGAGCACGGTGTTGACCCCGACGGCGAGCAGCGTGACGAGCAGCGTCGTCCGGGTGTCCTGCAGCCCGCGCAGCACACCGATGCCGGCCATCGCGACGAGCGCCGCCGGGAAACCGAGCGCGATGATGCGCAGGTAGGTCACGGCGTACGGCGCCACCGCGTCGGAGGCACCGAACGCGCGCACGAGCGGCTCGGCCCAGACTGCTGCCGCCAGCCCGACGACCGCCCCGAGGACGAGGCCCAGCGCCATCCCCTCGACCCCCTCGCTCACCGCGGCACCCCAGCGACCCTCGCCGACCCGACGGGCGACCGAGCTCGTGGTGGCGTAGGCGAGGAAGACGCACAGGCCGACGGCGACCCCCGCCAGCGTGGCGGCGGCACCGAGCCCGGCGAGCGGCTCGGTGCCCAGGGTTCCGACGATGGCTGCGTCGACGAGGACGAACAGCGGCTGCGCCACGAGGGCGCCCAGGGCGGGCAGCGCCAGCCGGGAGATCTCGCGCAGCGACCCGGGTGCTCCCGAGCCCGCACGGCCGCCGGCCCCGGCAACGTGCTCGGTCTCGGGGTCCATGGGCCCATCATCTTGGCGCCGGCCCTGGGTGCCCCCCGCGGCCGGATCGGAGTCGCCGGACGGGCTTCCCATGCACGTGCGGATGTGCTTGCGGGAGGAGGTGTTCACCAGTCGGACACCTGGGCGAAGTTTCTTCCCTCCCCAGGCTCGGCAGAGCATCACCGCAGGTCAGAGGACTAAATGATCACGATGGCGACGGTTATCCCAGGGTTGTCCACAGGCTTGTCACGGGGTCGAAGGCGTGTCGTCCCCAGCTCGTCCCCAGGCCGGTCCACAGGGCACGTTGAGGTCTGGCGACAACCGCCCTAACGTCGCGCGAGCGATGTCGGACCCCCGGCGTAGACCTGGGGGCACGACCCGCGCCGGCCGCCCCCGCGGCCGTCCCCCGGCCAGAGGAGCGTCCTTGTGAGTGTCGTCGAGTTCCCGCCTCGCGACGACCACCGAGGTGCACCTGACCGCACCCCGCCCCAGGACATCGCGGCCGAGCAGTCGGTGATCGGCGCGATGCTGCTGAGCAAGGACGCGATCGCCGATGTCGTGGAGAGCCTGCGCGAGCAGGACTTCTACCGGCCGGCCCACCAGCTGATCTTCGCCGCCATCGTCGACCTGTACGGCCGGGGTGAGCCGGCCGACGCGGTCACGATCTCGGCCGAGCTGACCAAGATCGGCGAGCTCGGTCGCGTCGGTGGCGCGCCGTACCTCCACACCCTGGTCGCCTCGGTGCCGACGGCAGCCAACGCGGGCTACTACGCGCGGATCGTGCAGGAGCGCGCGGTGCTGCGCCGCCTCGTCGAGGCGGGCACCCGCATCGTGCAGATGGGCTACGCCGGCGACGGCGACGTCGACATGATCGTCGACCGCGCGCAGGCTGCGGTCTACGACATCACCGACAAGCGCACGAGCGAGGACTACCTCCCGCTCTCGGCGATCATGCCGGGCACGCTCGAGGAGATCGACGCGATCGCCTCGCGGGGTGGTGTCATGGCCGGGGTGCCGACCGGTTTCGCCGACCTCGACAACCTCACCAACGGCCTGCACGGCGGCCAGATGATCATCATCGCGGCACGTCCCGCGATCGGAAAGTCGACGGTCGGCCTCGACCTCGCACGCTCCGCGTCGATCCGGCACGGGCTCACCAGCGCCATCTTCAGCCTGGAGATGGGACGCAACGAGATCGCGATGCGGCTGCTCTCCGCCGAGGCCTCGATCGCCCTGAACCACCTGCGTGCGGGCACGATGTCCGACGGTGACTGGCAGAAGCTCGCTCGCAAGATGAGCGCCGTCTCCGAGGCGCCGCTGTTCATCGACGACTCGCCCAACATGACGATGATGGAGATCCGGGCCAAGTGCCGCCGGCTCAAGCAGCGTCACGACCTGCGCCTCGTCGTCGTCGACTACCTGCAGCTGATGAGCTCGGGCAAGAAGGTCGAGAGCCGCCAGCAGGAGGTCTCGGAGTTCTCCCGGTCGCTCAAGCTCCTCGCCAAGGAGCTCGACGTCCCGGTGATCGCGATCAGCCAGCTCAACCGCGGCCCGGAGCAGCGCACCGACAAGCGACCGATGATGAGCGACCTGCGCGAGTCCGGGTCGCTGGAGCAGGACGCCGACATGGTGATCCTGCTGCACCGCGAGGATGCCTATGAGCGCGAGTCGCCGCGTGCCGGCGAGGCCGACTTCATCGTCGCCAAGCACCGCAACGGCCCCACCGCGACCGTGACGGTTGCCTTCCAGGGCCACTACTCCCGCTTCGTCGACATGGCCCAGACCTGACGCTCCGTCGTGCGCCGCGCACGAAGCCGGCGTCGGGTCCGTAGTTGTCCTGCTACGTCGCCGGCACGGGGCCAGGGCTGGCAGCGAGCGCCTTGAGCGCCGCGACCGCATGCTTGGCCGACATCGCTGTGATGTTCGGCGCGTTGAGGACCTGCAGGAACTCCCGGCCGTTGGTCCACAGGCAGTAGCCACCGCCGCTTCCGGAGACCTCCACCGGCATGCACCACGTCTTGCCGCCGATTCCCGTGCCGTACTCGGTGGCGGCGGAGATCACGGCGGTCGACGCTGCACCGAGCGCGATGCCGGATCCGAGCTCGCTCATCAGCCGGGTCAGGGCCGCGGGATCGGTCTGGGCGAGCACTGCGGCCGCGCGGGCGTCGGGCGGAAGCTCACCGACGAGGTAGTAGGTGGAGTCGGCGCGGGTGCCGTAGGTCGCAGCCCACGCCCACCCGGCACCTGCTGCGGTGGCTCCGGCCGCGGCAGCGCCGGGGTTGAGACCCGGCACGCTCACCGCCTTCTGACCGGCCAGCGACTTCGGAGCCGTGCGCACCAGCAGGGGGGCCGTGGCCACCGCGGTCTCGGCTGCCTTGAGATCGCGGTACTTGGGCAGGCCGACGACGACGCCGACGCCGACCAGGATCGCGAGCACGACGAGGCCGACCACCACTTTGGTCCTGCGGCTGCCACCGGACCCGACCACGACGGCGGAGCCGACCGCCTCGAAGCTGGCGACGCCGCTGAAGCTCGACGCGCTGCTCGGACGCGAGACACCGGAGCCGGTCGCGACCGCGGAGTCCCAGCCCGAGGAGGCGTACGCCGATGCCGGTGGACTCGGCAGCGTCGTGTGGTGGGTGTCGCGAGCCAGCTCCGGGTGGAAGGTCGAGGCCGCGGACGCCGCGAGGTCGGTGTCGAGACCGACCTCGCCGGGGCGCGGGTGCGTCGTCACGATCGGTGCCGACACCGACGGCGGTGGCCGGTGGTGCACGGGCGGAGGTTCGAGCGTCGGGATCCCGCCGGCGGCGACGAGCACGGGTTCGACGGCGTGGACCGCACCCGGGGCGAGCACCGGGACCGGGGCCTGCACGGTGCTCGGGGCCAGGAGCGGGATCTCGACCTGCGGCGGCGGCGCTGCGACCCGCTCGGGCGCGACGGCCGCGACCCGAGCGACCTCGACCACGGGAACCACGACCGGAGTCGGGGCAGGAGCGGGGGCCGGAGTCGGCACGGGAGCGGGAGGTGCCGGAGCGGGGGCAGGAGTCGGCACGGGAGCGGGAGGTGCCGGAGCGGGGGCCGGAGTCGCCACGGGAGCGGGAGGTGCCGGCGTGGGTCCGGGACCTGGAAGGGGAACCGGTACGGGTAGTGGCTCGGGAACCGGGAAGGGCACGGGCACGGGGAGGGGAACGGGCACGGGTACCGGGAGGGGCGGAGCGGGAGTGGGCGGGGCCGGGGTGGGTGCCGGAGTGGGCGGCTCCGGGACGGTCACGGTGACGGGTGCCGGCTCGGGGGCGGAGTCCGCGAGCTGGGCGTCACTGCTCCACGCCGTGCCGTCCCACCACCGCACCCAGGCGGAGTCGGCCGGGTCGGCGTACCAACCGGCTTCCGCGGCCATCGACATCTCCCCAGGAAAAGCGTCCTTCGCGTCCTGAGGTCTCCTTCGGCCCCCGGACGGGCCTACTTGACCCGTTCGGCCGAACGAATGATCTTGACCAGCACGGGGCGGAGCGCGAGGGCGGACGCCCGAGGGCGGACGCCCGACGGCTCAACCGCGCCCGGAGCGCTGGGCGAACGCGAAGGCGGCGATGGTTCCTGCGGCGGCTCCGCACAGGTGCCCCAGCCAGGAGACTCCGTCGGGCACCGCCATGGGCAGGGCGCCCCACAGCAGGGAGCCGTAGGTGAGGAGCACGCCCACCGCGATGATCACGTCGAGCCAGTGCCGGGTGAGCACACCCGCAGTGAGCAGATAGGTGAGCAGGCCGAACACCAGGCCGCTCGCCCCCAGCGTCACGACTCCGGGGGCGCCCAGCGCCCACACCCCGGCGCCACCGAGCAGCACGATCGTCCCCACGACCGGCCAGAACAGGCGTCCCGCCCGCCAGGACACCAGCAGCCCGAGCACGACCAGCGGGACCGTATTGGCGATGAGGTGGGCGAACCCGAGGTGCAGCAGTGGTGCGAGCACGATGCCAGGAAGGCCCGCGAGGCTCCGGCTGCGGATCCCGAGTGCGTCCGCGTCGTACGGGAGGACGAGGTCGACCAGCTCGGCCACCCACATCAGGCCCACGAGCAGCGCGACCGGTCGCCAGACCGATCGGGGGCGGGCGACCGGCTCGAGCGCGGTGCTCATGACGTCGGCCCCGACGACGGCGTGCTCACTCGACCCGCCGGATCGCGACGAGGGTGATGTCGTCGCGCCGCCATTCCTGCGCACCGTCGCGAAGCTCGGCGAGCAGCCGGGCGACGAGCTCGGCCGGCTCGCGGGTGCCTGCCGCGTCGACCAAGGCGGCGAGCCGCTCGTCGTCGAGCTCCTCCGCTGCGTCACGCGTCTCGGTGAGTCCGTCCGTCCAGGCGAGAACCACGTCGTCGACCCAGAGGTCGGCCCGTGCCGTGGTCCACTGCCCGCCGAGCTGGGAGAGCAGCGGCCCGGTGGGGCCCAGCAGCACCCGCTGCCCCGCGCTCCCGTGCGGCATCAGCCACCCGGCGGGGTGCCCGGCGTTGGCCCAGGAGATCGTGCCCGTGCCGGGGTCCAGCACGGCCACGAGGGCCGTGGCGAAGCGGCCGTCGTCGCGGTCGGCGAGGGCGGTCGCGCCGCGGGCGAGCACGGTCGCCGGGTCGAAGCCCGAGCGCAGTGCCACCGACATCACCGCTCGCAGGCGCATGGTGACCAGTCCCGCGAGCGGGCCGTGACCGGAGATGTCGACCACGAGCAGCGCCGTACGTCGCCCCTCGAGCGCGACGAGCCCCCACCAGTCGCCGGCGAGCACGCCCTCGGCGGCGTGGAGCTCGCCGTGAACGAGGAGCCCGGGTGCCGACGGGTCGGTCTCGGTCTCCAGGTCGGCCCGGAGCGCAGCCACCACCGGCCCGTGCATCGCGAGGCTCTCGTCGGCGGCCCGGGCGGCGTCGGCCTCGGCGACGAGCGCGCGACGCATCGACTCGGCGTCAGCTCCCGCCGCCCGCAGCTCGGGCGGACCGGACGGCACGATCACCCGGTCGCGTCGCCCCTCGCGCGCGACCTCCTGCAGCTGCTCACGCAGCTCGTCGAGCGGTCGCAGCACCCACCGCCGCACCAGCACGTACGCCGACCCGACGAGCACCAGCAGCACCACGCCGGCGAGGACGAGCGCCAGGCTCAGTCGCCGCGCCACGGACGCGAGCTCCTCGAACGCGAGGTCGCGCGCGTCGTCGACCGCCGCTCGCAACGTGGCCGTCGCCGCGCTGACCGGCGCGTAGCCGGTCGCGCTCGCGTCGAGGAACGCGGTGATCTGCGGCACCGTGAGCGGCCCGGCGTCGCGCGCTCGAACACCCGGCTCGACGACCTGGCCGAGCCACTGCGCCGCCGCCGCGTCGACGCGGTCGAGGTCGGCGCTCAGCGCGGCGTCCGGGGCGAGCAACGGGCGCAGCCGCGCCGTGCCGGTGTCGACCCGGGTGCGGGCCGCGACGTAGCGGACGCGCGCGTCGAGGTCGCCGGTGAGCACGTACTGACCCGACTCCCCGTCGACGCGGTCGTAGGCCACGACGAGGTCGGCGGAGAGCTCGGCCGCGGGTGAGAGCCGAGTAGTGACGTCGGTGCCGACGCGCCGGACGTCGGCGTAAGCAGCCCACACGAGTGCGGTCATCGCGGCGAGCACGACGAGGCCGACGACCGCGAGCACGGTCACCCGGGTGCGCAGGCTCGGCCCGCCTCCGGCGGTGGTGCTCGGCATGCGCCCACGCTAGTGAGTGGGCCGCCCGGGACGGCCTCGAGCGGGCCGACGGCGTCTCGCGCCGCGACCCGCTCGGGTGCCGGGGTGTGCCCCGGGTCGGCACTGCGACCGTGGGTGGTGGTCGCCGTCTGTGGAGGGACAGGTGCCGTGGCGCGCGGCGGACCCCCAGGTCCCGCCGCGTACCACTCCTGGATGTCTCGGCAGACCGCGTTGCTCCTTGAGCCTTCGCCGCCCGCACCTGCAGGTGCGTTCCGCGGATCGCCTAGGGTCAGGCGCATGCCCGGCACCGGCCCGCGTCTGCGTGACGCCCTCGACCGTCTCCCGGCGTACGTCGCCGGACGCCCGGCGTCGGGGCACTCGGAGCTGACGCCCTACAAGCTGTCGAGCAACGAGAACCCCTATCCGCCGCTCCCCGGTGTGCTCGAGGCGATCGCCTCCGGCGCGGGGGTCACCAACCGCTACCCCGACCCGGCATCGGCCGCCCTCGTCGACGAGCTCGCCGCCCGGCACGGGGTGCCGCGCGAGCATCTCGCGCTCGGCACCGGCTCGGTAGGCCTGCTGCAGCAGGTCGTGCAGATCAGCTCCGGCCCGGGCGACGAGGTGGTCTTCGCCTGGAGGTCGTTCGAGGCCTACCCGATCATGACGATCATCGGTGGTGCCACGCCGGTGCAGGTGCCGTTGCGGGCCGACGAGACCCACGACCTCGACGCGATGGCCGACGCCATCACCGAGCGCACCCGGCTGATCCTCGTGTGCACGCCCAACAACCCGACCGGCACGGTCGTGGCGCAGGCCGACCTCGACCGGTTCTTGGCCCGGGTGCCCGACGACGTGCTCGTCATCGTCGACGAGGCCTACGTCGAGTTCGTCCGCGATCCCGCGGCGGTACGTGGCATCGAGACCTATCGTGACCGCCCGAACGTCGCGGTGCTGCGCACCTTCTCCAAGGCCTACGGCCTGGCCGGCCTGCGGGTCGGCTTCGCGATCGCCCACCCACCGGTGGCGCACGCACTGCGCCAGACCGCGGTGCCCTTCGGCGTCTCGACGGTCGCGCAGACCGCGGCGATCGCGTCGCTGCGAGCGGAGGCAGCGCTGCTCGAGCGCGTCGATGCGCTGGTGGCCGAGCGGAGCCGGGTCGAGGCCGCACTCGCCGAGCAGGGCTGGGAGCTCCCGGCGTCGCAGGCCAACTTCGTGTGGCTGCGCCTCGGCTCGGCGATCCCGGACTTCGTCGCGGCGTGCGAGGCGGTCAGCCTCGCGGTGCGCCCCTACGGCACCGAGGGGGTCCGCATCACGATCGGCGAGACCGAGGCCAACGACCGCTTCCTCTCGGTCAGTCGAGGCTTCGTCGCTCGCCGCTGACGACGAGCACCACACCGGTCACCACGATCGCGCCACCGACGAGCACGCCGAGCGTCAGCGGCTCGTCGAGGAACCAGTAGCCGAGCGCCACCGCGACGACCGGGTTGACGTAGGCGTACGTCGTCACCAGCGACAGCCGCACATGCGTCAGGAGCCACACGAACGCGGTGTAGCCGACCAGGGATCCCATGAGCACCAGGTAGATCCAGCCGCTCCATGAGCGCGCGGTCGCCTCGGCGAAGTCCGTGACGCGCTCGCCACGCACGAGCCCGACGAGGCACAGGACCAGACCGCCCGTGAGCATCTCGTAGGTGCTCAGCACGAGCTGGTCGCGCGGCGTGCGAATGCGTGGCTGCAGGAAGGACCCGGCGGCCCAGCACGCAGAACCGAGCATGATCCCGAGCGACCACAGGGTGCGTTGAGCGTCACTGGCCCCGCCGACCGAGGCGACGTGGTCGCCAGGAAGGACCAGCACGGCGACACCCGCGAGGCCCACCGCGACGCCGATCCAGGTGACGAGGTGCGGACGGTCACCACTGCCGGCCCGCAGCAGCACCACCCACAGCGGGACGACCGCGACCACCAGTGCCGCCACGCCGGTGGGTACGTAGCGCTCGGCCAGGGTGAGGAATCCGACGCCCGCTCCGAGCAGGAGCGCGCCGACCACAGCGGCACCGCGAAGCTCCTGCCACGGCACGATCAGCGACCGAGGACCTCGGCGTACGGCGAGGAACGCGGCGAGCAGCACGGCCGCCGCAAGGAAGCGTGTACCGAGTGCGAGCAGCGGCGGCATCGACTCGATCGCGACGGCGATCGCGAGGTAGGTCGAGCCCCAGACGACGTACACGATCCACATCGCGGTCCACGTCGCCGGGGTCGACGGCCCGTGCACCGACACCTCGACCGGGGCGGGTGCGGTGGTCACCCGGTCATCCTGGCGGATCTGCGTCCCGGGCCGGACCTGCCCAGAGGGTGAGGTCCGGATCCCGCCATCAGGCAGCATCGACGGTGACGATTAAGGGCAGCCTGACCGGCGAGCGGTCGATCGGTGCGGACGTCCGAGCCGGTGAGGTGAGGACAGGCTTCGCTGGGCGACACAGTTCACTGGGGAACGCGCACTCGGAGGGGCTCCGGGGGAGCACAGTGTCAAACGTACGATCCGTGCAACCCGGCACAGCGGAGGGGCTCGTCCATGGGCGCGCTAGACCTGGCACGGTGGCAGTTCGGCATCACCACCGTCTACCACTTCCTGTTCGTCCCGCTCACCATCGGCACCTCGATGCTGGTCGCGATCATGCAGACGATGTGGTTCCGCACGAACGACGAGAAGTGGCTCAAGGCCACCAAGTTCTTCGGCAAGCTCTTCCTGATCAACTTCGCGATGGGTGTCGTGACCGGCATCGTCCAGGAGTTCCAGTTCGGCATGGCGTGGAGCGACTACTCCCGCTTCGTCGGCGACATCTTCGGTGCCCCGCTCGCGATCGAGGCGCTCGCCTCGTTCTTCCTGGAGTCGACGTTCCTCGGGCTCTGGATATTCGGCTGGGACCGGCTGCCACGCGGACTGCACCTGGCCACGATCTGGGCCGCCGCGTTCGGCACCATGCTCTCGGCGTACTTCATCCTCGCCGCGAACTCGTTCATGCAGCACCCGGTGGGCTATGTCATCAACCCCGAGACGAAGAGAGCCGAGCTCACCGACTTCGGTGCGGTGCTCTCCCAGAACACGACCGTGGCCACCTTCGCCCACGTCATCTCCTCGGCGTTCCTCGTCTCCGGAGTCGGCATCGTCGCGGTCAGCCTCTGGCTGATCATGAAGGACAAGTCGGCGCCGGCCATGCGCAAGACGCTCAAGCTCGGTGCGTGGACTGCGATCATCGCGGGCCTGCTGGTCATGTACACCGGCGACGTGCAGGCCAAGATCATGGTGCAGCAGCAGCCCATGAAGATGGCGGCCGCCGAGGCGGTCTACGAGACGGCCGAGAACGTGCCGTTCAGCGTTGTCACGGTGGGCAACCTCGACGGCAGCGAGGCCTACTGGGCGCTCGACATCCGGGGCCTGACCTCGTTCCTCGCGACCGGCTACCGGAACGGCCCGGAGAGCACCGTGGAGGGCATCAACGACCTTCAGGCGCAGTACGAGGAGAAGTTCGGCCCTGGTGAGTACGCGCCCTACGTCCCGCTGATCTTCTGGGCCTTCCGCGCCATGATCGGTCTGGGCCTGCTCGGTGTGCTGTTCGCGATGTTTGCCCTGTGGGTGACGCGCAAGGAACGGGTGCCGTCCCAGCGCATCATCATGCTGACATCGACCGTGGCCGTGCTGGTGCCGCTCATCGGCATCTCGGCCGGCTGGATCTTCACCGAGATGGGCCGCCAGCCGTGGATCGTCTACGGGCTGATGAAGACCGAGGCCGGCGTCTCACCGACGCTGACCGTCTTCCAGGTCGCCACGTCGCTGATCGTGTTCACGCTGCTCTACGGCGCGCTGGCGGTCATCGAGGTCGGCCTGCTGATCCGCGCCGTGAAGATCGGCCCGCCGGAGACGGTCGAGCTCATCGACGCCGACGAGGCAAACTCGGGCCGGCCCCTGACCTTCTCGTACTGAGACCCGGAGCATCGACATGACTCACGACCAGCTCGGCATCATCTGGTTCGGCCTCATCGCCGTGCTCTTCAGCGGCTACTTCGTCCTCGAGGGTTTCGACTTCGGCGTCGGCGTCCTGCTGCCCTTCATCGGCAAGAACGAGGCGGAGCGCCGCACCATCATCTCCACCCTCGGCCCGGTCTGGGACGGCAACGAGGTGTGGCTGCTCACCGCGGGCGGCGCGATGTTCGCAGCATTCTCGCTCTGGTACGCCACGCTCTTCAGCGGGTTCTACCTCGCGCTGCTGCTCATCCTCGTCGCCCTCATCATCCGCGGCGTCGCCTTCGAGTTCCGCAGCAAGAAGAGCAGCAAGACCTGGCGCCGCAACTGGGACTGGGCCATCTTCGTCGGCTCGTTCCTCCCCGCTCTGCTGTGGGGCGTGGCGTTCGCGAACATCGTCGCGGGCGTGCCGCTCGAGCTGCAGAACGGCAACAGCGAGTTCACCGGAAACCTCATCACGCTGCTCAATCCGTACGGCCTGCTCGGGGGTCTCACCACCCTGGCGCTGTTCGTGACACACGGTGCGATCTTCCTGGCGCTCAAGACCGACGGCGAGATCCGCGTGCGCGCCAACAGGATCGCCGGCCAGGTGGGTCTCGTGGCGGCGGTTCTCGCCGTGCTCTTCGGTGTGTGGACCCAGCTGGCCCACAGCAACAACACCGTCGTGACCGCGATCATCCTGCTCGTCGTGGTGCTCGCCTGGGTCGGCGCGCTCGCCGCGAACCGACTGGGCCGTGAGGGCTGGGCGTTCCTCGCCTCGGCCGTCACGATGCTCGGCGTCGTCGTGTTCCTCTTCGCCGGTCTCTATCCGAACGTGATGCCGAGCTCGACGAACGCCGACGCGACGCTCACGATCGCGAACGCGATGAACTCGCAGTACACGCTCACGATCATGACCTGGGTCGCGGTGATCCTGACTCCGGTCGTGCTCGTCTACCAGTCGTGGACCTACTGGGTCTTCCGCAAGCGGCTCTCGCCCAGCCAGATCCCCGACCCGGAGCACGGCAGCCTCGACCTCCCCCACGAGGTCAACGCCTGACGGACCCGTCGACGGTCCGGCCTCACGCGGTCACGCCCGCGTAGGACCGGACCGTCCCGGTTCCGACCTCGCGCACCTACCCTGACGCCGTGGCCCGCCCGCTCGACCCTCGCCTCCTGCGGTACGCGCACGGGGTACGCACGCTGCTGATCGGCTCGGTCGTGGTGGCCTCCGGCACGGCGATCCTCGTGGTGGCTCAGGCGTTCGCGCTCGCCGACGTGATCTCGCGGGTCTTCCTCGGCGGCGCCTCGCTGTCCGACGTGCAGCCCGTGCTCGTCACGCTCGCGCTCGTCGTGGCCGGCCGCGCGATCCTGTCGATGGTCGGCGAGGTGCTCTCCCAACGTGCGGCCACCCGCACCTCGGCGCAGCTGCGAGCCGCGCTCCTCGACCACGTCGTACGCCTCGGCCCGGTGTGGCTCTCCGGCGAGCGACGCGGCCAGATCGCGACGCTCGCCACGCGCGGTGTCGACTCGGTCGAGCCGTACGTCGCGAAGTACTTGCCGCAGCTGGTGATCGCGGTCATCGTGCCGCTCACGGTCGGGGTCGCGATCCTCACCCAGGACCTGCTCGCCGCCGTCATCGTGGCGCTCACCGCACCCCTCATCCCGGTGTTCATGGTGCTGGTCGGGATGTACACGAAGTCGGCCACGGCCAGGCAGTGGTCGACGCTCGGGGTGCTGTCCGGGCACTTCCTCGACGTGGTCGCCGGGCTGCCCACGCTCAAGGCGTTCGGTCGCGAACGGGCGCAGTCGACCCGGATGGCCGAGATCGACGCACGCTACCGCCGCGCGACCCTCGGGGTGCTGCGGGTGTCGTTCCTGTCCTCGCTGGTGCTCGAGCTGCTCGCGACGCAGTCGGTGGCCGTGGTGGCGGTGTCGATCGGCCTGCGACTGGTCGACGGGGCGCTCGACCTGCGCACCGGGCTCACGGTGCTCATCCTCGCTCCCGAGGTCTATCTCCCGATCCGCATGGTGGGCGCGCAGTTCCACGCGGCGGCCGACGGCGTCGACGCGGCCGAGCAGGTGTTCGAGGTGCTCGCGGTCGAGCCGGCCGTGACGGGCACGCGCACCGACGTCCCGACCGGCGACCTGGTCGTCGACGCGGTCTCGGTCACCTACCCCGGTGGCGCTGTCGTCGCGCTCGATCCGGTGACTCTCACCGCGCGACCCGGCAGTGTCACTGCGGTGGTCGGGCCTTCGGGTGTGGGCAAGTCGACGCTGCTCGCCGTGCTGCAGGGGTTCCTGGCGCCGACGTCAGGTGCAGTCCGGATCGGGGACGCCGACCTCGCCGACCTCGACCCCGCTGCCTGGCGGGGCCGGCTGGCGGTCGTCGCGCAGGACCCCGTGCTCGTCGGACCTACCGTTGCCGACGACGTACGGCTCCGGCGTCCCGGGGCGTCGGACGCCGACGTTCTCAGCGCGCTGATCTCGGCCGGCATCGACCCGACCACCCTCCCCGACGGTGCGGCTACCCGGGTCGGTGACCTCGCCTCGGACGTGTCGGCCGGGCAGCGTCGCCGGGTCGCCCTCGCGAGGGTGCTGCTGGAGCCGGCGCCGCTCGTGCTGCTCGACGAACCGACGGCCGGCCTCGACGACGATGCCGAGGCCGATGTCGTCGCGGCGATCCGTCGCCTCGCCGATGGCGGCTCGGCAGTCGTCGTGTCGCGCACCGCCCGTCGCTGGTCGCGGGTGCCGACGAGGTCGTCTCGCTCGGATCCCTGGAGGTGCCGGCGTGACGGTTCTCGACCTGCCCGGCCGCGGTGCCTCTCCCGTACGCCGTCTCCTGCCGTGGATCGCCACCGAGCGCAAGCGGCTCGCGCTCGGTGTGTTCCTGGGCGCGCTCGCGATCGGCTGCGGTGTCGGGCTCCTCGCGTCGAGCGCCTGGCTCATCTCGCGTGCCGCGTTGCAGCCCCCGATCTTCGAGCTCGGGGTCGCGATCGTGGCTGTGCGCGCGTTCGGCATCGGCCGCGGCGTGTTCCGGTACGCCGAACGGCTCGTGTCGCACGACGCCGCGTTCCGCGCGCTCTCGGCTCTGCGGCTCACGGTCTACGACCGGCTCGCCGTCGTCGCGCCGGCGGGTGTGCCGGCGTACCGCCGGGGCGACCTGCTCGAGCGGCTCGTGCGCGACGTGGACGCGACGCAGGACCTGCCGCTGCGCGTGCTTCTGCCCTACGCCTCGGGGGCGCTCGTCGCACTCGCCTCGGTGGTGCTGGCCGTCTTCATCCTCCCGGTCGCCGGCCTCGTGCTGGCGGTGTCGCTGCTGCTGGCCGCCACGGTCGTCCCCTGGATCACCTCGCGTGCCGCGGCCGAGGCGGCGCGGGCGAGCGCCCCGGAGCGGGGCGAGCTCAACGCCGACGTGCTGACCCTGCTCGACGGCGTCGCGGAGCTGTCGACCTCGGGTGCTGCTCCCGCCTGGCTCGACCGTCTCGCGGCCGACGACCGGCGGATCGGCGACCTCGCGGGTCGCAGCGCGACGGCGGCCGGTCTTGCCTCCGGGCTCGGCGTGCTGCTCTCCGGCGGGTCCGTGGTCGCGATGCTGATCGTCGCGATCCCCGCGGTGCGCTCCGGTCTGCTGGTGGGCGAGAACCTTGCCGTGCTGGCGCTGCTGCCGTTGGCGACGTACGAGGCGGTGGTCGCCATGCCGACGGCTGCGCTCGCGCTCGGTCGCGTACGAGGGTCGGCGCAGCGCGTCGTCGAGGTGCTCGACGCGGTGGATCCGGTGCCGGATCCGGCAATGCCGGCCGTGGTACCGAGCGGCGTCGTCGGGGTGACGCTGGCCGGGGTCTCGGCGGCGTGGCCGGGCGGGACCGACGTCCTCGCTGACCTCAGTCTCGACATCGGTGCTGGCGAGCGCGTGGGTCTGCTCGGTGCCTCGGGCTCCGGCAAGTCGACGCTGCTCTTGGTGCTCGCCGGCTTCCTGCCCTACACCGGCTCGATCCGGCTCGGTGACGTCGAGCTGCGCGAGCTGTGCGGCGAGGACATCCGCTCGGTCGTGGGCTGGTGTCCGCAGCTGCCGCACCTCTTCGACACGACGGTGGTCGAGAACGTCCGGCTCGCGAGGCCGTCGGCGTCCGACGACGAGGTGCGGGTGGCGCTCGACGCGGTCGGTCTCGGTCCGTGGCTCGACGCGAGCTCGCAGGGGATCGACACGCCGGTGGGCGACCATGGTGCGCTCGTCTCGGCCGGGCAGCGGCAGCGTCTCGGGGTCGCCCGGGTGCTGCTGGCCGGGCACCCGGTGGTGCTCCTCGACGAGCCGACCGAGCACCTCGACGAGGCCACGGCCGACGTCGTCGCCGCGGAGCTCGTGCGGGCCCTCGAGGGCCGCACGGTGATCTGGGTGGCGCACCGCCCGCACGGCCTGGCCGCCCTGGACACCCTCCACACCCTCGACTGACTCGCACTGGCAGGTCTCTGCGCTCGTGAGGACCGAGCCGATCCGACCTTCATGGGGGGCGGCACTCCGGACGGACGGGTGACGCACGGGCGGCCGGAGGTGCCAGGATGCCTAGCAAGCGCGTTGTGGCGCGGTGGCACGGCGGTGATCCCGACGTGCGCCTGCGGTGCGATGCATGACGGCTACCGCCAGGAGGTCCACCCATGACCGCAGACGGAGGCCCCGAGCTCATCCAGCTCCTCACCCCTGAGGGCGAGCGGGTCCACCATCCCGACTACGACATCGACCTGACGCCGGACGAGCTGCGCGGGCTCTACCGCGACCTCGTGCTCGTACGCCGGGTTGACGCGGAGGCCACGGCGCTGCAGCGCCAGGGCGAGCTCGGGCTCTGGGCGCAGCTGCTCGGCCAGGAGGCGGCGCAGGTCGGATCCGGCCGTGCCCTGCACCCCGACGACTTCGCCTTCCCGACCTACCGTGAGCACGGCGTCGCATGGACCCGCGACGTCGACCCGCTGCAGCTGCTGGGACTCTTCCGCGGCGTCACGAACGGCGGCTGGGACCCCCACGAGCACAACTTCGCGCTCTACACGATCGTCATCGGCGACCAGTGCCTCCACGCCGTGGGCTACGCGATGGGAATCCAGCGCGACGGCGCCGACGCGGCCGTGATCGCGTACTTCGGTGACGGCGCGACGAGCCAGGGCGACGTCAACGAGTCGTTCGTCTTCGCCGCGGTCTACAACGTGCCGGTGGTGTTCTTCTGCCAGAACAACCAGTGGGCGATCAGCGAGCCGCTCGAGCGACAGACCCGCATCCCGCTCTACAAGCGCGCCGACGGCTTCGGTTTCCCCGGCGTACGCGTCGACGGAAACGACGTGCTGGCAGTGCTCGCGGTCACCCGTGCCGCACTCGCCTATGCCCGAGATGGCCAGGGCCCCATGCTGATCGAGGCCTTCACCTATCGGATGGGCGCGCACACGACCTCCGACGACCCGTCGCGCTACCGCGTCGCCGCCGACCTCGAGGCCTGGAAGCTCAAAGACCCGATCGAACGCGTCAAGGTCTACCTCGCCCGCAGCGGACTCGCCGACTCGGCGTACTTCGCCTCCGTCGAGGAGGAGGCCGAGGCGCTCGCCGTCCGGCTGCGCGACGGCTGCCGGTCGATGCCCGACCCCGCGCCCGCCTCGATGTTCGACCACGTGTACGCCGAGCAGCACCCGTTGGTCGACGCCGAGCGAACGACCTTCGAGACCTACCACGCATCCTTCGCGCAGGGAGGGGTGCACTGATGGCCGTGACCACGATGGCCAAGGCGATCAACGCCGGTCTGCGCAAGGCTCTCGAGCGTGACAACAAGGTCCTGCTCATGGGGCAGGACATCGGCAAGCTCGGCGGTGTCTTCCGCGTCACCGACGGGCTGCAGAAGGACTTCGGCGAGACCCGGGTCATCGACTCACCGCTCGCCGAGAGCGGGATCCTCGGCACCGCGGTCGGGCTCGCGATGCGCGGCTACCGGCCCGTCGTCGAGATCCAGTTCGACGGGTTCGTCTACCCCGCGTTCGACCAGATCGTCTCGCAGGTGGCGAAGCACCATGCCCGTTCCAGCGGGCGCACCCCGATGCCGATCACGATCCGGATCCCGTACGGCGGTGGCATCGGCGCCGTCGAGCACCACAGCGAGTCACCGGAGGCGTACTTCGCCCACACGGCCGGCCTGCGCGTGGTCTCGCCGTCCAACCCGCTCGACGCGTTCGTCATGGTGCAGCAGGCGATCGCGTGTGACGACCCGGTCGTGTTCTTCGAACCGAAGCGTCGCTACTGGGACAAGGGCGATGTCGACGAGAGTCTCGTCATCGCCTCTGCGCCAACGCCTTTCGCGGCTCGCATCGTACGGCCGGGCACGTCTGCCACGGTCGCGTGCTACGGCCCGATGGTGCGCACCTGCCTCGAGGCCGCGACGGCGGCCGCCGAGGACGGCACCGACCTCGAGGTGATCGACCTGCGGTCCATCTCACCCCTCGACACCGCGACGGTCGCAGCATCGGTGCGGCGTACGGGACGTCTGGTGGTCGTGCACGAGGCGTCGGTGTTCCTCGGCGTCGGCGCCGAGCTGGCGGCGCGCATCACCGAGGAGTGCTTCTACTCCCTCGAGGCGCCGGTGCTGCGCGTCGGCGGCTACCACACGCCCTACCCGCCCTCGCGGGTCGAGGAGGACTACCTCCCCGACCTCGACCGGGTCCTCGACGCGGTCGACCGCGCGATGGCGTACTGAGGAGGTGGCGCACGATGAGTGAGGTCAAGACGTTCCTCCTCCCCGACGTCGGTGAGGGACTCACCGAGGCCGAGATCCTGAGCTGGCACGTGAAGCCGGGAGACACGGTCGTGGTCAACCAGACCATCGTCGAGATCGAGACGGCGAAGGCCGCGGTCGAGCTGCCGTGCCCCTACGCCGGTGTCGTCGCCGAGGTCTTCGTCGCCGAGGGCGAGGTCGTCCTGGTCGGCAGCCCGATCCTGTCCATCACGACCGAGGCCCGAGCCGGTGTCGTCGGGGTCGTCGCTGCGGGTCCCGCGCCCGGCGACGCGGCGCCACCCACCCCGGCCCAGCCTGCGCGCGAGGCGGTCCTGGTGGGCTACGGCGTACGCCAGACCGGCGCGCCGGCGCGCCGTGCCCGGGTGATCGCGCGCGACCCGCACGGCACGGCTGCGCCCGAGGCCGGTCCTCCGGGCGAGGCCGTGAAGCCGATCCGGATGGGCGGTCTCGAGATGGGACGCCACACCGAGGAGGTCCTCTCGCGGCGCAGCCCGGTGCTCGCCAAGCCGCCGGTACGCCGGCTCGCGAAGGAGCGTGGCATCGACCTCGAGGCGGTCGACGCCACCGGGTCCGACGGCGTCATCACCCGTGCCGACGTGGAACGCGCGGCGATGCTGAGGGCGTCGGTGCCGCACGGCACGGATCCGGCGTACGGCACGGGTTCGCCGGGCTCGCTCGCTCGCGACCCGAGCCGACCACGCGAGGTGCGGACACCGATCAAGGGCGTCACGAAGCTGATGGCCGAGGCCATGGTGGCCAGCGCGTTCACGGCACCCCACGTCACCGAGTGGGTCGACGTCGACGTCACCCGCACCATCGAGCTGCTCGAACGGCTCAAGGGGCGTCCCGAGCTCGAGGGCGTCAAGGTCGGTCCGTTGCTCCTGGTGGCGGCCGGGCTGGTCCGAGCCGCACGTCGGCATCCCGGGATCAACGCGACGTGGGACGCCGGCTCGAACGAGATCGTCACCAAGCACTACGTCAATCTCGGCATCGCCGCCGCGACGCCGCGCGGGCTGATCGTGCCCAACGTGAAGGACGCCGACCTGCTCGACCTCGTCGGTCTCGCCCGCGCCCTCACCGATCTCGTGGAGACCGCGCGGTCCGGTCGCACGACCCCGGCCGACATGACGGGGGGAACGATCACGATCACCAACGTCGG